>NZ_JARAVK010000064.1:0-40657 GCF_033792765.1 Streptomyces sp. PA03-6a
GCACGGCCCGGTCAAGCTGAAGGTCACCTCGAACCCCACCACCGACTACCTCTACGACGTGGTGCACCACTGGACCGGCGCCGTCCCGGCGGACCCGACCTGGCGCGTCACGCAGCGCGAGCTGGGCAAGGTGGACGTCTCGTTCCGCAACCACCGACAGGGCAAGGCGATGGAGTTCCGCCCCGACGTCTGGCGCGGCTGGGTGGTCGGCAACCAGCTCACCGCTCCCGCCCAGGGCGACCGGACCGACTGGGTCACCGCCGACGCCAGTTGGCTGGACGACGCCTTCATCCTGAGCGAGACGGGGCAGCACGCGATGGACGTGCTGCGCTACCCGGCCGGGAAGACCGCCGAGGTCAGCTGGTTCGGGCCGATCCAGCGCCCCCGGATGGGCCCCATCGGCTACCAGCCGGTGCGCTACCTCGACGGGGTCTACATCCCGGCACCCGGCTGGGGCGACTCCGGCTCCGGCCACGTCGGAGAGGCCTACGGCAACTACGACGTCAAGGACTGGATGTCGCTCTACCAGGGCGACCGGCAGCTCAACTGGGGCAACGCCGAGTACCTGCCGATCACCGGACTCGCCCCAGAGCGGCTGCCCTACCGGCTGGTCGTCGACAACGACCGGGCGGCCTGGACCCACCCGTACTCGACGCACACCCTGACGGAGTGGAACTTCACCTCCGCGGCCACCGGGCCCGAGTCGGCGGTGTCCCTGCCGCTGATCCAGCTCGACTACGGCGTGGACACCGACAGGGCCGGCCGGGCGGACCGGCACGCCAAGCTGACGGTGACCGCCTCGCACCTGCCCGGTACGACCGCCGCCATCGGGAAGCCCTCGCTGGAGGTCTCCTACGACGACGGGAAGACCTGGCAGCGGGCCGACCTGGACCGCAGCGGCAGCGGCTGGCGGGCGGGCCTGCGCGCCCCGAAGTCCGCGGGCTTCGCCACGCTCCGGGTCACCGCCCGGGACGACGCGGGCAACACCGTCTCGCAGACGATCACCCGGGCCTTCGGCCTGCGCTGACGCCCGGCAATACACCCGGCGGGCGGGACCGCGGCCAGCGGCCCCGCCCGCCGGCGTTCCCGGGCGCTCCGCTCCGCTCACGTCGAGCGTCGACCCCGCTCGTCCCCGCTCGTCCCCGGTCAGCCGCCGGCCGGTGCCGCGGGGGCCAGTCGCGCCGCCGGCGGGAGCGGTGCGTGCCGGGGGCAGGCTTCGAACGCCTGGATCACCAGCCCCGCGAAGCGTCGGGAGGCCGTGACCTGGGTGGCGGTCGATGCGGTGTGGATCCCCTTGTTGGCCATCAGGACGAGGATGAGGTCGTCCAGGACGAAGTCGGCCCGCAGGCGCCCCGCGTCCTTGGCCCGCCGGGCCAGTCCGGCGACCGCCTTCACCGTGTACTCACGTCCCCCGGCATCCGGCGTCCCCGGGAAGGCCGACAGGAACGCTTCGGTGAAGCCCCGATCGCGTGCGTGCAGCTCGCAGATCTTCTCGATCACCAGGCACAGGCCACGCCACGGATCGGGGTCCGCGCACCCCTCGTCGACGATGGCCCGGCATGCGTGCAACTGGTCCGCGAAGGCCTCGGCGACCAGCATCTGCTTGGTCGGGAAGCGCCGGTACAAGGTGGCAGGTCCCACCCCGGCGCGCCGCGCGATCTCCCGCATCGGCACCTCCAGGCCGCCGGCCGAGAACAGCGCCCGGGCCGCGTCGAGGATGCGGTCGCGGTTGTCCATCGCGTCGGACCGCAGCTTCTGAGGCACTTGGTCGGTCACGCGTCTCACTTTACCCAAACGGACGGGGGCGTCCGGTTACCGTCCACGGCGTGGAGCCCGCCGGAAGGCGGTCCGAGAACAGGGAGACGACAGTGAAGGCGATCGTGATCCGGACGTTCGGAGGTCCTGAGGGTCTGGCGGTGGTCGACCTGCCGGTACCCGCGCCTGCTGCAGGGCAGGTGCTGATCGCCACCGAGGCGGTGGGTGTCGGTGGTGTCGACACCGTGATCCGGAGCGGGGCTCTGGCCGCCTACGGATTCACGGAGGGCTTCATCCCGGGCAGCGAGGTGGCGGGCACCGTGACGGCGGTCGGCGACGGCGTCGACGCCTCGTGGATCGGCCGGCGGGTGTGGGGCTCCACCGGCACCGGCGGCGGCTACGTCGAACAGGCCGTCGTACCGGTCGAGCAGATCCTTCCGCTGCCCGGTGGCCTGTCCGTCGTCGACGCGGTGACGCTCGGCAGTGCCGGCGCGGTGGCGCACTTCGGGCTTCGCCACGCCCATCTCGCCCCCGGGGAGACCGTCTTGGTGCGGGGCGCGGCCGGCAGCATCGGGATCATGGCCGTGCAGCTCGCGGCCCGCGGTGGTGCCTCCGCGGTGGCGGTCACGACTTCGTCGGCCGGGCGTGGCGAGCGGCTGCGCCGTCTCGGCGCGACCCACGTGCTGGACCGCTCCGGCGACGGAGGGGAAGAGGCTCCTGCGGGCTATGACGTCATCATCGACGTCGTGGCCGGCGAGGACATGCCGTCGTTCCTCGACAGGCTCACCCCGAACGGCCGCATGGTGGCCGTCGGTGCCGTCGCGGGTCAGCCGCCCGCGGACTTCGGCACCAAGCTCATGGCGGCGTTCCAGAAGTCGTTGTCCTTCGCCACTTTCAGCGCGGCCACCGTCGCCCCGGCGGACCTGCGTGCGGTGCGCGGCGAGCAGTTCGCCGCGGCCGGTCGCGGCGAGATCGCAGCGGTGGTGCACGAGGTGCTGCCATTGGACGAAGCCGTGCCGGCGCACCGGAAGATGGACGCGGGCGAGGTCTTCGGCAGGATCGTGCTGACGCCGTAGTCGAAGGTCCCGACGCCGGGACGGCCATGCGTCCCGGCGAGGGCACGAGGTCAACGTCCCTCGGGCGGCGGGCCGGCGCCGAACGCGGCGACGGCGTCGAAGAAGTGGAGCGCCTGGTCGACGAAGTCCTCGCGGGAGAAGGCGAGGCCGCCGTCCACCCAGTTGAGCAGGATCTGGTTGACCCCGCCGACCACGGCCATGGCCATGGCGGTCACGTCGGTGCCGGGGGCGGCCCAGTCCTCGCGGAGCAAGGACTCCACCAGCGAGGCGAGCCGGCGCAGGCCGCGGCGTCGTTCGGCCGCGGCGAGCGGTCCGCCCGCGAGTGACTCGACCAGTTTGATGCGTCCCTTGCGCGGGTCGTCGACCACGCCGCCGGCCAGCACGTCGAGCATGCCGCGTGCCCGGTCGTGGCGCGTTCCGCCCGTGGCGAGGGCCGCCCGGCACCTCGCGGCCTCGTCCTGCTGGATCTCCTCGAGGATCGCGGCGAACAGTTCGTCGAGGGAGGCGAAGCTCTCCGTGAAGTAGCGGTCGGGCAGCCGGCAGTGGCGGAGCACCGCGCGCATCGAGGTCCCGCCGTAGCCCTGGGCGGAGAACAGCTCGATCGCCGCGTCCATGATGCGGCGCCGCCGCGCCGCGACGCGCTCCTCGGCGGTCATTCCGCCGTACTTCCTCATACGGTCACCCCGATTCCACATCTGAGGGCAGATGCCATCAGATAGGAGTATTCTCGGCCATCAGTAGCGAAAAGAACGCTTCCCACGCGGCGGAAGCCGCCACCGGCCGCCCGACGGCCGGCTGGACGGACGCACGCCGGCTTCCCGCCGCGCCGAATCATCCGAAGCCGGGTGAAGACGGCCCGGCCGCAGCCGGAAGAAGTACCCATCATGGATGTGAAACGCCTGTTCATCGGGGGGCAGTGGACGACACCAGCCGGTAGCCGGACGATCACCGCCGCGTCCGCCAGCACCGGCGTGTACCTGGGCTCGGTGCCCGAGGCCGTGGACGCGGACGTGGACGACGCCGTGCGGGCGGCCCGTGCCGCCTTCGACGCCCCCGGCGGGTGGCCGCGGTGGGAGCCCGAGCGCCGCGCTTCGGTCATGCTGCGGCTCGCCGACGCGCTCGAGGCCCGGAGCCGCCTGACGGCGAGCACGGTCAGCGCGCAGAACGGCATGCCGATCTCCACGGCCGAGCCCTTCGAGGGGACGGTCCCGGCCGCCCTGCTGCGCTACTACGCGGGCCTCGTCACCGGGGCGCCCCTCGAGGAACGCCGCGCCGGGCTGCCCGGCGGCAGCACCCTGGTCCGCAGGGAACCCGTGGGGGTGGTCGCCGCGATCATGACCTGGAACTTCCCGCAGACCATCGCCTTCTTCAAGATCGCGCCCGCGCTGGCCGCCGGCTGCACCCTGGTGCTCAAGCCGGCGCCGGAGACCGTGCTCGACTCGATGGTCCTGGCGGACGCGATCGAGGAGGCGGGCCTCCCCGACGGGGTCGTCAACATCGTGCCCGGCGGTCCCGGCGTGGGCGCGCACCTGGTCTCCCACCCCGGGGTCGACAAGGTGTCGTTCACGGGGTCGACCGCGGCGGGACGGCAGGTCGCGGTCGCGTGCGCGTCGCTGATGCGCCCGGTGACGCTGGAACTGGGCGGCAAGTCCGCCGCGGTCGTCCTCGACGACGCCGACCTGGGCTCGCTGACCGAGCCGTTCTTCATGGCCGGCCTGCTGAACAACGGCCAGACCTGCTTCGCCAGTACGAGGATCCTGGCCCCCGCCGACCGTTACGGCGAGGTGGTCGAGTTCTGCACGGCGATGGCGGGCGGCGCGGTCGTGGGCGACGCCCTGGACCGCACCACGCAGATCGGACCGCTCGTCAGCGCCCGGCAGCGCGACCGCGTGGAGGGCTACATCGCCAGGGGACTGCGCGAGGGCGCCCGGCTGACGACGGGCGGCGGGCGGCCGGCCGATCTCGACCGGGGATGGTTCGTCCAGCCGACCGTCTTCGCCGACGTCGACAACGCCTCGGTCATCGCCCAGGAGGAGATCTTCGGGCCGGTCCTGTCGATCACGCCGTACGACGGCGAGGACGAGGCCGTCGGGCTCGCCAACGACTCCGCGTACGGCCTCGCGGGCACGGTCTGGACCGCCGATCCCGAGCACGGCACGCGCGTCGCCCGGCGGATCCGCAGCGGCACGGTGGGGATCAACGGTTACGTGCCCGACCTCGCCTCCCCGTACGGGGGCGTGAAGGCCAGCGGCCTCGGCCGGGAGCTGGGCCCGGAGGGGCTCCAGGCGTACCAGGAGTTGCACTCCGTCTACCAGCCGTAATGCCCGCGCCATGGCGCGGTGGACCTTACAGGCCCGGCAATCGTCACCTCCTTGACAGGTGACGATTGCCTGTGCGACCGTCGGCAGCAGCCGCGGTGGTGCCCGACTCCGCCGATCCCCCACCGGAGGGTTCCGTGAAAGTGCTCAGCGTCATGAAAGTGGCCACGGTGGCCGTGGCCGTCGTCACCATCGCCTGCGGGTGTTTCCTCCAGGTCTTCTGAGGACGACACCGCGAGAGAGAGGACCGGCATGCCGAACACGCAGAAGGCCGTCAAGGTCGTCAAGGTCGTGAAGGTGGCCAAGGCCGCGGACACCGGCGCGGTGACGCGCCAGGCCCGCTTCGGCGCCCTGCCCGAACGCGTCCGGCCCGAGGACACCACCGAGGTGGTGCCCATCGTGGAGCGGTACCCGTCGCAGGACCACTACGACCACGAGAAGTGGCTCACCTGCAGGTGGGTCTAGCAGACACGCGCCGCGACCCCGGACGGACTCCGGTCCGTCCGGGGTCGCGGCGATGAGGCCTACGGGGTGCGCCCCTTCATGACGTGCAGGGACACCGGGACCGGCGGCAGCCAGTACGGTGTGTCGCTGCGCATCACCAGGGACGCCGTCCGGTCTTCCGGCCCGCGGATCCCACGGGCGTCCGCCGTGACGGTGAACGTCGCCCGCTCGCCGGGCCGCAGGGTCAGACGGACCGGGCTCTCCGACAGCCAGCCCACGTCCGTCTCGGTCCCGTCCCAGCCCGGCAGTTCCTCCACGGTGGCCACCGGCACGGGGAAGCGGCTCTGGTCGCTGCCGCCCACCCGGTACATGCCGGGCGCGCCGCCGCCGCGGTACACGGCGGTCGTGGTGCGGGGCAGCGCGGACCAGGTGTCGCTGCCGGGGTCGTAGGCGTAGCCCTCCGGGGTCAGGACCCTGTTGACGCCGACCCGCTTGAAGCCGCCGGACACCAGGAGCCGCCCGTCGGCGGCTGCGTAGGCGGCGGTGGCCAGGCCCACGGGCATGTCCGCGAGGGGCTGCCAGGCGTCGGAGGCAGGGTCGTAGACGTACGCCGCGGCCGTCTCCACGTATTCGTGGGTGCCGCCCGCGCAGTAGAGCTTGCCGCTGATGGCACCGCACGAGGCCCAGCTGACCGACTGCGGGTAGTCCGCGGCCCTGGCCCACCTGCCGGAGGCCGGGTCGAAGACGTACACGGTGCTCGCGCACTCGGTGTTGGTGCAGCCGCCGACGACGTACAGCCGCCCGTCGAGGACGGCGCCCGCCGCGCCGTAGTGGCCCTGGGGAACGCCAGGGCCCAGCGCCCAGGTGTTCCGCGCCGTGTCGTAGACCTGCAGGGTGCTGCTGACCGTCTCCTGCGGGCCCCAGCCGCCGACCGCGTAGAGGCGGCCGTCGATGATCCCGTGGGCGGTGGCCTGCCGGGGCTCGGGCGCGGTGGCGCCGCGGGTCCAGGTGCCCGCCGACGGGTCGAAGACGTACAGGTCGGCGGTGGGCGTGGAGCCGTCGGAGCCGAGGGCGGAGTAGAGCCTGCCGCCGTAGGTCTCCACCGCGTTGTCCATCACCGGGGCGGGGAGGTCCGGCAGGGTGCGCCAGCCCGTGGCCGGGGGCCCGGAGTCCGGGCCGGAGCCGGTGCGTTCGCCGATGCGGAGCGTGGCGGTGGCGGTTCCGGTGTTGCGCACGGTCACCTTCCGGGCCGCCTTGCCACCGGGTGCGGTGGTGGTGTCGATCCGGGTGGTGCCGACCGACAGCCGCCCCGCCGTGAGGGAGAAGGAGGCCTTGACGGCCCGGTCCGGCCGGACGGTCACGGTACGGGACGCCGTCCGGTACGCGGGCTTGGCGACGGTGACGGCGCGGCTGCCGCCACCGGGGACGAACAGCCGGTAGAGGCCGTCACCGGTGCGCGGGTCGCCGGTGGTGGCGGTGGTCGGCGCCGAAGGGCCGTGGGCCCCGCCGTGCACCACCGCGCCGACGAGTCCCCGTCCGGTGTTGGCGTCGGTGACCGTGCCGGTGACCACTCCCCCGCGGACGGGGGTGAGGACCCGCCGGCTGACCGCCACGTCGTCGACGGCCCACAGCATGCCGGGCCCGGTGAAGTGGAAGCGCAGCCGCACCGCGCGCTCGCCGGCGTAGGCGGTCAGCGGGACGTCGACGCGGCCGCTGCTCCACAGCTGGTCCTGGTGCCACACCGTCGTCCAGGTCCTGCCGCCGTCGTCGCTGACGTCGACGTCGCCGCTCTGTTCCGCGGAACCCTGGTAGTCGGTGGCGAAGGCCAGCGCGGGATCGCCCGTACCGCTGAAGTCGTAGGCGGGGCTGATCAGCTGGGTGTCCAGTGCGGTGTCCCAGCCGGCGTGGTCGTTGTCCGCGACGGCGAAGGCTCCGGAGCCGCCCGTGGTGTTGCCGCGGCCGCCCGGATCGTCGAACGCCCAGCCGTGGGCGGTGCCGGGGGCGTCGACCACGCTCCAGCCCCCGGGTGCCCCGGCCGTGGAGTCGAAAGGCTGCGTGTCGAGGGTGCGCACCGTCAGACGGTAGGCGGGGTTGCCGGTCGCCCAGGTGTCCGCGGGCAGCGCCAGGCGCAGGCCGCGGTCGGCAGAGCCCACCGTCACCTGCCGTACCAGGGACCGGTAGTGGGAGTCGTCGCTGACGACCCGGAGGGTGTAGGTGTGGTTCCCCGGGAGGTCGAGGCGGTACGCGCCGGTGGAGGCGTCGGACCAGACCGGGGCGCCCGGGACGCCGTCCACGGTGATCTTCGCGTGGAGCGGCCAGCCGTGCCCGGACCCGTCGATGACGGTGCCTGAGACCCGATAGGTAGGCAGTTTACGCAGGCCGACGTCCCGGGGCAGCGCGGCGCCGTCGGTGACGTCGACGGCCGCGGCCTGCCCGGGCGCGTAGCCGTACGCCTCGACCCGGACGTCGTGCCGGCCCGCGGGCAGCGGCAGGCGGTAGCGGCCGCGGGCGTCGGTGGTGGCGCGGAAGATGCCCGCGGTCACCACCGCCGCGGGCACGGGCGCGCCGCTGCGCCGGTCGGTGACGGTGCCGGTCACGGTGCCGTGCGGCCCCATCCGGAAGGCCCCCGTGCCGCCGGGGGTGCCCAGGCCGGTGGGCCCGTCGTAGCCGGGGCCCGCGGTGCACAGGTACGCCGGGGAACACCGGCCGTTGGCGCCGGAGGTGACGTCGTGCAGTCCGGCGCCGCCGGAGGCGTACGGGTAGGTGTTGGGGTAGGTTCCGGCGACCGGGGCGTCGGCGGTGGCGTAGACGCCGGCGATGATGGGCGCGGAGGCGCTGGTGCCGCCCGCCACGCCCCAGCCGCCGCCGCTGTAGCTGTCGTAGACGGCGACACCGGTGGCCGGGTCGGCCACGGCCGAGACGTCGGCGACCGTGCGCCCCGGGCAGCCGGTGTCCTTCTGGAAGGCGGGCTTGGCCTCGTAGCGGGAGCAACCGGAGCCGGTTCCGGCCCCGTCGTGGCTCCACACCGACTCCGCCCAGCCGCGGGCGGTGCCGGCGTCCCGGGTGAGGGTGGTGCCGCCGACCGCGGTCACGTGGGGGGACGCGGCCGGGTAGGCGACGCCGTAGCGGGAGTCCCCGGACGATGCGACGACGGCGACACCGGGGTGGTCGTAGTGGACGTCGGCCGCGGACTCAGCCGGGTCCTCGGGGAAGAACGCGTAGTTGGAGCCGTAGGAGTTGGAGACGTATCCCGCGCCGAGCGCCACGGCCTGGTCGACGGCGGCACCGAGGTCGTCGATGCCGGCGGAGTCGGCCTCGACGAGCAGGATCCGGGCGTTCGGGGCGACGGCGGAGACCATGTCCAGGTCGAGGGAGATCTCCCCGGCCCAGCCGGGGTCGGGGTCCGGGTAGTCGGTGCCGCCGCGCTGGTCGACCTTGGTGAAGCAACCGTCGGCGGTGGTGCAGGCGGGCAGCCCGTACTGCGCCCGGTAGAGGGCGAGGTCGGCCTCGGCGTTCGGGTTGTCGAAGGCGTCGACGACGGCGATGGTCCGGCCCGCCCCGCCGTCGGCGGGCAGGCCGTAGGCGCTGCGCAGGTCGGCGGGCCCGAAGCCCTCCGGGTCCTGCCCGGCCGCCCGCGCGCCCTTGCGCGCGGGAACGTCGGTGCGGCGCAGTCCGAAGCAGGTGAACTCGTGCGGCTTGGGCTTACCGCAGAGCGGCTCGACGTGGCCCCCCGGCGTCTGCGCGGACGTGGGCGGCGCCGTGGTCCGTCCGCCCTCTGCGGCCAGGGCCTGGGCGGGGACGCCGAGCGCGGCGAGGACGGCGGCGCTCAGCAGCCCGGCGCCGAGGGACAGCCGTCTGCGCCGCTGGGGCGGACGGCTCGGGAACATGGACAAATCGCAACTCCTGTCGGCATCCTCGGGCGGCGGCACACACCGCCCCCGGATGGGTGAGTTGCACGAAGTCCGGCGGAAGTTCCGGGTCCGGCGGGGGAATTTCCCGCGAACCGCGGTCGCCGGCGTGTCAGGCCGTGTCCACCAGCCACTGCCGGACCTGTCTGCGCGCCTTGTGCAGCCGCGACTTGACCGTCCCGAGCGGGATGCCGAGGCGCTCCTCGATCTCGCGGTACTCCATCTGGCAGATGTCGCGGTACACCAGCGGCGCGACCAGTTCGGGGCCGGTGGCCTCCAGCCGCTCGAGGGCCTCCAGCAGGTCGAGCCGGGTCCCGGCGACCACGCTGGTCCTGCGCGGGTCGGGCGTGTCGGCCTCGGCCGCGGAGAGGGGCTGCTCGGCGCGTCGCCGTTTGAGTTCGCGGTACTTCTGGCGCGAGCAGTTGGCGACGACCGTGTACAGCCACGTGTGGAAGAGGCTCCGTCCCTCGAAGGAGCCGATGCTGCGGGCGACTTGGAACAGCACGTCCTGGGCGGCCTCCTCGGCGTCCTCGCGGTGGGGCAGGAAGCGCCCGCAGCGGCGCAGGACCTCGGGCCGGATCCGCGCGAGGAGCAGTTCCAGGGCCGCGGCGTCCCCGGCCGCCGCCCGCGCGGCGAGCTCCTCCGTCTCCTGGGCGGGCGTCACAGGGGTCCTCCTCGGTCCTTCTCGGGGTCGGTGCATGATAGGCACATGCCCCCACCTCAGCAGATCGGCCGCTACCGGCTGGTGCGACCCGTCGGTTCGGGGGCGTTCGCGATGGTGTGGCTGGCCCATGACGACTCGCTCGACGCGCCCGTCGCCGTCAAGGTGATGGCCGAGAACTGGGCGTACCGACTGGACCTGCGCGAGCGCTTCCTCTCCGAGGCCCGCCTGCTGCGCAAGGCCGCGTCCAGCCGGCTCGTGCAGGTCTTCGACATCGGGGAACTGCCCGACGAGCGGCCGTACTTCGTGATGGAGTACGCCGACGGGGGCACCCTGGACGACCTCCTCGGCCAGGGACGGCCGGTCCTGGCCGAGGCGCTGCGGCTGACGGCGGAGGCCGCCCGCGGTGTCGCGGCGCTGCACGAGGCGGGTGTCGTGCACCGCGACATCAAGCCGTCCAACGTACTGATCACCGGGGCGCGGGAGGGTCAGGAGCGGGTGCTCGTGGCCGACCTCGGCCTGGCGAAGGCGCTTGCCCAGGCCTCCGGTCTGACGATGGCCGCCGGTTCGGCCGGCTACATGGCGCCCGAACAGGCCCGCCCGGACGGGGGCATCGACGTGCGCGCCGATGTGTACGGCCTGGGGGCCCTGCTGTACCACCTGGTCACCGGCTCGGTGCCCGGCCCCGCGGGCAAGGTCGTACGGCCCGGCCGCTTGCGCCCGGACCTCCCGGCGGCCGTGGAGCGGGCGGTGCTGCGCGCCCTGGAGCCGGACCGGCGCAAGCGCTGGCCCAGCGCGTCGCGCTTCGCCGACGAACTGGACGCGCTGGCCGCCCGGTCCGCGGGCCACGAGGAAGGACGGCCGCGCCGGCGGCGTGGGCGGACCCTGGTGATCGCCCTGTGCGCCGCGGCGCTCGCGGCCGCCGGCGCGGGTCTCGCCGCCTCGCGTTCCGGGGCCCCGCAGAAAGTGCCGCCGGTGTCGGTCAGCGACGCCACCGGCCGGATCCGGGTGCAGGTCCCCGCGGGCTGGGGCCGCGAACTCGTCCGCGGCGGCTGGAGCCCCGGGGTGCTGGGCCTTCCCGACGCCCATGAACCGGCCCTCCTGGTCGCCGGCGACGTGAGGAGCTGGCAGGACCTGGGCTCCGGCGTCGACGGCGTGTTCGTCGGGCTGAGCGAGCGGGGCGACCTCACCACCCGGGTGGACGCCGTCCGGCACGGCGGCTGCCGCTACCGGGGCAGCCGCGGCTACGGGACCGAAGGGTCGCCGGGATGGAGCGGGCGGGTCCGCCACTGGACCGGCTGCGGCGCGGAGGGCGGCTCGATCGACGAGATCAGCCTCACCCGGGCGGGTGCCGCGCAGCCCCAGGTGTACGTGCAGATCCGGCAGGACGGCGGCCCCGGCCTGACCGACGATGTCCTCGGCGGCCTGCGGATCACCGGTTGAGCGGTGCCACGGATCGCCGAGAACTTCCGCCGCCCGCGGTGCATCTCACCAGGAGTACAGGATGCGGACCCGGCACAGGGCACCCGGCGGCGCCCTGCCGAGGAGGAAAGAGACATGCGCGTGGCCCAGCACGAGGCAAGGCCCATCGAGCGGCTCGACCGGAGCGCGACGCCGTCCGGCCGGCTCACCGGCCGCGGCGGAGTCGTCCCGCTGCTCGCGGGCGGGCTCGTCCTGGCCGCGGCCCTGACCGGCTGTGGGGCCGGCGGGAATGGCACCGCGAGCGCCCCGCACACCCTCCCCGGCTCGGCCGGTCCGGCGAGCGGGGATCCGGCGAGCAGTGAGCCGCCGACCTCCACCACGCCCTCCGAGGACACCGCCGGCTCCGCCCCCGCGGCGCACCCGCCGTCCCCCACCGCCTCCACGCCGCCGCAGGCCGGCGGGCGCTGCCGCACCTCGGACCTCAGCGCGTCGATCGGCCGCAACGACCCCGGCGCGGGCCAGGAGAACTTCCCGGTCGTCCTCACCAACCGCTCCGCTCGCACTTGCACGGTCCACGGCTTCCCGGGCGTCGCCTTCGTCAACGCCGCCGGGGAACAGGTGACCGTGGACCCGGAGCGCGCCACGGGTCAGCCGGCACGGCGGGTCTCGCTCGCGCCGGGAGCCAGTGCCTGGTCGGCGATGTCCTTCTCCAACCCGGCCGTCACGGGCGTGACCACGGTGACCCCGGCGGCGGTGCTGGTCACCCCGCCGGACGAGACGACGTCCCTGAAGGTGCCGTGGACCGGCGGCAAGGTCTCCAACACCGGCAAGGCGTCCGTGCCCCGCCTGGGGCCCTTCCAGCCGGGCAGCGGACCCGCGTGACGGGTGCGGCGCGGCTCATCGCCGCCGGGCGGCCCCGAGGAGCCGGCCCAGGGGGCCTTCGTGGAGGCCCTCGCTGGTGAGGGCGTGGTAGAGGATCACCACGGCGATGCACACCAGCCCCACGACGGGGGCGATGAACCAGCCTCCGATGCCGCAGACCACGTACAGGACGAGACCGGTCAGCGGGCGGGTCCGCTGCGAGCGGAGGTAGCCGGGCGACACACCGGGCTCGAGCAGTTCCGGGTGGTCGCACAGATAACCGAACACCCCCCACCACGGCGCCGACATGACGGCCGCGACCAGCGCGTACAGGACGACCGCGACGCGCTGGTCGTGAGGGGTCCCCGCATCGCCGAACGCATCACCGAGGACCGCGGTGGGGAACGGCACGATGACGGCGCTGAACAGGATGGCGAGATTGATCCACAGCAGGCCGACGTCCATCCGGCGGATCAGGCGGAAGAGCCCGTGGTGGTTGAGCCAGATGACGCCGACGTAGACGAACGAGACGAGGAACGCCACGTACGCCGGCCACTTGCCGGCGAGCCCCGGCACGAGTTCGCCGGGCCCGTGGTCCGGATCGTAGAGGTCGAGGACGAGCAGCGTGATCACGATGGCGAAGACGGCGTCGCTGAAGCCCTCGACCCGGCTGGTGTCCGCCAGGCGCATGCCGTCGTCGGCGGCCGGGCCTGACGGAACATCACGATCCGGTCGGTTTGCCATGGTGTGATCCTAGGCGCCGGGGTACGGGGGCGACGGAGGCCGAAGAGCATGTCGGTCGCGGGGGCGCCGGCGCGGGATTCTCGCTTTCTTCGCTGGCCATTCGAGCTGCGCATGCCCGATCGGTGGCGATGTGCCGCAGCGTTGATCAAAGATGGACTGATGGATTACAGCTTCGAGGTCGTCATCCTTCCGGTGAGCGACGTCGACCGGTCATTGGTCTTCTACACGGAGCGCGCCGGCTTCACCCTCGACGTCGACTACGCGCCCGGCGACGACTTCCGCGTCGTGCAGCTGACGCCGCCGGGATCGGCGTGCTCGGTGCAGATCGGGATCGGTCTCACCGATGCCGTCCCGGGTTCGCTGCGCAACCTCCACCTGGTCGTCGCTGACGTCGAGCGGGCCCGCCGGGATCTCGCCGGGCGCGGCGTGGCGGTCGGCGAGGTCCGGCACAAGTGGCCCCTCGACGGGTGGAGGGGCGGTTTCCGGCCCGGGCCTGACCCCGAGCGCCGTGACTACGCCAGTTTCGTCGACTTCGCCGACCCGGACGGCAACACCTGGGTGGTGCAGGAGCGCGGTTTCCACCGGGCGGAGTGAAGCCGGCGCGCACCGCCGCAGAGAGAGCCGGGCGATTTTCGGCTTATGGACGTTTCGAACAGTTCGGATAGATTTTAGACATGGCGACACTGCGGGCGCTGGAGTGCCTGGTGGCCCTGGTCGACGAGGGTTCGGTCACACGGGCCGCGGCCTCCCTGCACATGTCCCAGCCGGCGCTCTCCCACCAGATCGCGGCGCTGGAACGGGAACTGGGCACCTCCGTGGTCGAGCGGCTGGCCCGCGGTGTGCGGGTGACGGCGGCCGGCCGTGCCGCGGCCGAGGAGGCCCGGATCGCACTGGCGGCCGCGACCCGGGCCGTCCGGATCGGACGGCAGGTCGGCGCGGGCAGCGGCGGGCGGCTGCGGATCGCCTGCGCGGAGACCATGACCGCGTGGCTCCTCGTACCGGTACTGCGCCGCTGGCGCTCGCGCCGGCCCGAGGTCCGACTGGAACTGGCGGAGTTCAGCAGCGCCGACCGCATGGTGGAGCACCTGATGAACGGCGCCACCGACCTGGTGGTGGGACCGGAACCCACCGCGACCACGGCCCACGCGGAGGTGCTGGGGCGGGAGGAGATGGTGGTGGTCACCTTCCCCGGCCATCCCTTCGCCTCGCGGGCGTCGGTCGCGGTCAAGGAGCTCGCCGACGAGCCCTTCGTCCACTACGACCCGGACAACGGGATGGCGGTCTGGGTGGACCGGTTCGTCACCTCGCACCAGGTGACCCTGAGTCCCGTGCTGCGCACGCGCAGTCCGCGCACCGCCGCTCAGCTCGCGGGAGCGGGCATGGGGGTGAGCCTGGTCCCGGTGTCGGCCCTGGCCGGCCGTCCCGCGGCGGTGGTCCGGCGGCTGGAGCCCCGCGTCCACCGCGACATCGTGGCCCTGACGATGACGCCCTCGGACGCCCTGGTCCGGCGGTTCATCGCCGACCTGCGCAGCCGGGGGCTCCCGAACGTGGACACGGCCGCGGCGCTCCCGACCGCCTAGCCGCGCCCGGCCCCGCCGTCGTCGGTGCCCGCCCCCACAACAGCAACCGATCACAGCGCCCAGGAGGTCAGAGATGACCCGCACCGTCCACTACCGCACCACCGAGGTCAACGGCCTGGAGGTCTTCCACCGGGAGGCCGGTGACCCCGGGGCACCCGTCCTGGTGCTGCTCCACGGGTTCCCGACGAGCTCGCACATGTTCCGGAACCTGATCCCCGCCCTCGCCGACCGCCACCGCGTGATCGCCCCCGACCACATCGGCTTCGGCCAGTCGGCCATGCCGGCGGTGACGGACTTCCCGTACACCTTCGACGCCCTCACCGAGGTCACCTCCGGGCTGCTCGAACAGCTCGGCGTGGACCGCTTCGCCGTGTACGTCCAGGACTACGGCGCCCCCCTCGGATGGCGGCTGGCGCTGGCGGACCCGCGGCGGATCACCGCGATCGTCAGCCAGAGCGGCAACGCGTACACGGAGGGGTTCGTCATGCCCTTCTGGGACGGGCTGTTCGCCTACTCCAAGGACCCGAACCCCGAGACGGAGGCGCCGGTGCGCGGCGTGCTGACCCTGGAGGCCACCCGCTGGCAGTACCTGAACGGGGTGGCCGACCCCAGCCTGGTCAGTCCCGACAACTGGGTCCACGACCAGGCGCTCCTGGACCGGCCGGGCAACGCCGAGATCCAGCTGAGCCTGTTCCGCGACTACCCGCGCAACGTCGACATGTACCCGGCGGTCCACCAGTACTTCAGGGACTCCCAGGTCCCGCTGCTGGCCGTGTGGGGCGGGGGCGACGAGATCTTCGGGCCCGACGGTGCCCGCGCCTTCCGGCACGACCTGCCGGACGCCGAGGTACACCTGGTGGAGTCCGGGCACTTCGCGCTGGAGAGCCATCTGGAGCCCATCGCGGAGTACATCCGTGGCTTCCTGGGCCGGGTCCCGGTCTGAGCGGCGGGTCGCCGCCCCGGGCCGGGCAGCTCATCCGGCCGGGGTGCGGCCGGAACGGTTGCGTTCGTAGTGGCGTGCGACGCGGGTCCGGTTGCCGCAGATGTTGCTCGCGCACCATTTGCGGCGCCTGTTCCCCGCCAGGAACAGCATCGAGCACTCCGGGTTGGCGCAGCGCCGCAAGAGCCGCAGCCGGTCGGGGTTGCCCAGCAGCGCCACGGCCTCGGCCGCGATCACCGCGAGCGCGGCGTTCCCGCCGTATTCGGTGTGCCGCCTGGCGGTCTCCCGGAGTCCTTCCCCGGTGACGACGAGCCGGGGGCTGACGGGCGCGGAGGCGGCCGCGGCGTTGATGTCCTCCACCGCGGCCGGATCCACGGACCGGCCTTCCAGATGCGCGTCGAACGCCTCCCGGACGGCCGCGCGGAGCCTGCGGGTCGCCACCGGATCGGGGGCGGGGCCCGGCGGGAGCCGCCTCGCCTGGATCCCCCACCAGGCGGCGGCCGCGGCAGGGGTGCCGATCAGGTCGGCGGCCGGCTCGCGGGCGGTCTTCACCGTGTCCGCGAGGTCCAGGACGACCAGGGGTTCCCCGCCCATGGGGAAACCCGCGGCCTGCAGCTCCTCGAGCCCTACACGAACGCTCACAGATGAAAGATATGCATTAGAAGACCGGGAATCCAGCGGATCCCCGACCGTCGAATTACGACGTGATCGCCTCCAAAAGACGAATCCTTGATCGCTTGTTCCACGCCACTAACGGTTCTAGCGTCGAAGTATCCATTACGACGGCCGACGAGGAAGGAAGAGCCATGGGACTGTCCTGGCAGCAAGGTCCGCTCTCCGCCACCCGGATCGGGCACTTCCTGGTGCCCGATCCGCTCCCCGAGCGCATGCTCTTCGCCGAGCGCCTGCGACGCCGCATGCGGGTCCGGTTCGCGGACGAGTGGATCGCCGACAGTGAGGACGTGGTGCTGCTCCACGAGCCGGGCCGCTATCCGGTCGCGTACTTCCCGCGCTCCGACGTCCTGCCCGAGGCGCTGGTCGCCGGGGACCACGTCACGCGGCACAGACGAAGCTCAGGCCCACCATGACCAGCAGGCAGAACGCGCCCAGCAGCACGGTCGGCAGCACCGGCCACATCGCGGCGGCCAGGGCGGGCGCGACGGGCAGCAGGCGGCTGATCGCGATCTCGCGCGGGGTGGCGAACGCCAGGGCGGCGATGAGCACGGTCAGGATCACCGGGGACAGCCAGGGAGCCTCCCAGCGGCCGTCGAGGCGGGCGCGTCGGCGCCGCGGCCATCCGGACATGATCACGAGGCGCATCATACCGGGGCAAAAGGGAAGGAAGGTCGACCTTCCGGCCGGACGGACCAGCCGACCACCCCGGAGCGAGGCCCGGGGTGGCCGGAGGTCGTCAGGGGCGGCCTGGCGGTGCCGGCCCGTGTCAGTCCTGGCCGCGGCGACCCGGCAGGACCTGGATCGTGTCGCCGACGGCGCGCTCGCCGGTCGCGTCGGAGGGGACGTTGACCAGGGCGCCCTCGACCACCATCGCCGAGGAGCCGCCGCCGTCCAGGTTGAGGGCCTGCACCGCGCCCAGCGACCGCATGAACCGCGCCGCCTCGCCGAGGGTGAAGCCCTCGCTCACCCCGGGCTGCCGCCCGTCCACGGTGACCAGCAGCAGACGGCCCTGCCGGTCGATGCCGGCCATCGTCCGCGGCTGGCGCACGTTGGACCACGCGAAACCGAACGACAGGTCCAGCGGGTCCAGGGTGCCCTCGGTGGCCGCGTCGATGTGGACGCGGCTGTCCTCCACCAGGGTGGGCGCCGCGCTCACGATGCTGTCGCCGGGGCCCAGCTTGACCTGGCGCCCCTCGGCGTCCCGGACGATCTCCCGCACGACCAGCCGCTTGCCCGTCCGCGCGTGCTCGGTCAGCCACGCCGCCGCCGCGCCGGTGCCCTGCAGCACCGTGCCGTGCTCGGGGACGGAGCCGCCGCGGGCGCCGGTGGAGAGCACGGCCCCGTGCGCGTCGAGCACCACCTGCACACCGCTGCCCGTGGGCAGTGCCGTGCGGAAGGCGGGGGTGAACTCCACCAGGTCGTCGGCCAGGGTGCAGGTCGTGTCGTGGCGGGGCTGCTCGGTCGGGACGCCGCCGGGGCGGCCGCAGTTGCGGACCTTGCCCGGCACGCGGTTGATGCCCTGCACCGCGTACCGGGCGGACCCGGCCCGCACGGTGACCGTGGTGGACAGGTCCGCGATCCGCGGCCGCCGCCCGCCGTCGCCGAGGACGAGCGCCGCACGCGAGCCGACCGCCATCGACTCCAGCCGGCCGTCCACCGCGGACAGACCCGCGACGGTGCCCTGGACGCCGTCGGCGTCCGAGGTGATGAAGAAGCCGCCGTTCACGCCGAGCAGCGACCCCAGCCGGCCGGCGACCGCCGAGGTCTTCTCCCGGTCGGCGACGTTGCCGCCGTCGCTCACCTCGACCGACCCGCGCAGCCGCGCCGGGTCCACCACGGCCACGTGGATGCGCTCGCCGTCGGCGGCCTGCCGTCCGTCGTAACCGGTCCACTCCGTCGACGTACGGAAACCGGCGGCCACGACCGCCGCGTTCGCCGGGCCCGCCTCGGCCTGCGTGGCGTACCGGCCGACCCGGACCTGCCAGCCCATCACACCGCGCGGGGTGTCGGCGTAGGTGTCCCACTCCACCGCCTCAAGCCGCGGCTCGAACCCGGCCTCCCGCAGCCGCGTGGCGGTCGCGTCGGCCCAGGCGCGGTCGCCCAGCGGAGCCCACGTGGCGGCGCCCGTCAGCCGGTTGACGGCGGGGGCCTGCACGGTCACCGTCCACACCCCGGCGGCCGAGGGGTCCCGCAGCTCGCCGCTGCGGACCTGCAGGCCGGGCGCCACCTGCTGCGTCGTCCACACGATCCCGTGCGTGCCGGAGGCGGTGGGCGACTGCGCCCCCGCGACGGCCGGCGGGACGACGGCGACCATGGTGAGGGCGGCGGCGAACACCGCCCCCCTCCGCGCGGCCTGCCCCACCCGGCGCGCCCTGTCGCGCGGTTCGGCGGCTGTGACGGACATTCGCTCTCCTGACGTTCGGTTCCACCGGGCGCCGCCTGGCGCCGCCCGGTCCTTGATCGCCATCCCAGACGCGCACGGGGA
Source organism: Streptomyces sp. PA03-6a (assembly GCF_033792765.1). Taxonomy (NCBI): domain Bacteria; kingdom Bacillati; phylum Actinomycetota; class Actinomycetes; order Kitasatosporales; family Streptomycetaceae; genus Streptomyces; species Streptomyces sp. PA03-6a. The sequence goes on from NZ_JARAVK010000064.1 coordinate 18,870, forward strand.
CGGGCAGCCCACGCGGTGACGGCCCCCGGGGGAACCCTCGGTGACAACCGGGCGCGACCAGGGCGAAGTCGCGCGCGGCCGGGCCGCCGGACCCACCCCGGTAGCGACGGCGGGGTGGCGGCCAGGTAAGAACATGGCGTGACTTTCGTACCCTCCGTCCCCCGGCGGCCCTGATGCCCTCGCTCGAACCGGCGCAGTGGGCCGTGGCGCTGCTCGCCCTCTTCCTCGTCGGCTACTCCAAGACCGGGGTGTCCGGGGCCGGGACGGTGGGGGTGGCGCTGTTCGCGCTGGTGCTGCCGGCCAAGCTGTCCACCGGCGTGCTGCTGCCGCTGCTCCTGGTCGGCGACGTGGTGGCCGTGGCCGCCTACCGCCGGCACGCCGACTGGGGGCGGCTGGTGCGGCTCTTCCCGTGGGTGGTGGTCGGGGTGCTGCTCGGCGCGGTGGTCGTCGACCGGATCGACGACACGCGGATGCGGGAACTCATCGGCGCGCTGCTGCTGCTGATGCTCGCCGTCCACTGGTGGAGCCGGCGCCGGGGCCCGGACGACTCGGCAGCGCAGCACAGGGCCGTCGCCGCGGGTGCCGGGATCCTCGCGGGCTTCGCCACGATGACGGCCAACGCGGCGGGCCCCATCATGGCGCTGTACTTCCTGGCCGTGGGGTTGCCGATGCTGGGCTTCCTCGGCACCAGCGCCTGGTTCTTCCTGCTGCTCAACGCCTTCAAGGTGCCCTTCAGCGTGGCCTTGGGGCTGATCACGCCCGACACGCTGGCCTTCGGCGCGATGGCCGCCCCGGCGGTGCTGGCGGGGGCCGCCGCCGGCCGCGCGACCATCAGCCGCATCAGCCCGAAGGTCTTCGAGCGCGTCACCGTCGCCCTGACCCTCCTCGCGGCGGTACGGCTCGTCACCCTCTGAGCGGTCCGCGTGGCGAAGGCGGGGCGTGGCGGCTCAGGTGACGATCGCGGTGATCAGCCGCCGGCAGCGCTCCGCCATCGCCTGCGCGGACTCGTCGGGATGGTGGATCCACCAGGTGACCAGGGTGCTGACGGTGCCGGTCCACAGGTGCTTGAGCGCGTCGGAGTCCAGCGGGTCCCCGATCCCGCGGGTGGCGAGGAACTCCGCGCTGCCCGCGGCCGCCAGCCCGTCGATGGCGGTGCGGTGGCGTTCGGCCGCCGCGCGCAGCGGACCCGTGGCGGGCAACGTCCGGTCGTAGAGCACGAACCAGGCGTTGCGCTGCCCCTCCAGCGTGGTGAAGATCGCACGCAGCACGGACAACGGCGTCCCCAGCGACGTGACGCCCGGGACCAGCGCGTCGGTCAGCGCGCGCGTCAGCGAACCGGCGACCCGCTCCAAGGCCGCGGCGTAGAGCGCGTCCTTGGACCCGAAGTACTGGTACAGCAGCGGCTTGGTGACCCCGACCCGCTCGGCGATGGCCGCCATCGATGCACCGCCGTAGCCACGGCGGCCGAACTCCTCGACGGCCGCGGCCAGCAGTTGCTCCTCGCGCTCGGCGCGGGGCACGCCCTTGGTCCCGGCGGTACGGGTTCTCGCGCTCGTCACGCCCGTGATTGTAGGCAAGGAACTGACCGCGAGGTCAGTTCAGTCCTCCCCAAGGATGTGACCCAGTGGTAATTTACCCACCGGTCATATCGAGCTGAGGCGAAGGGCGGGACACGCATGACGCGTACGGGCACACGGTCGTGGTGGGGATGGGGCACCGTCGAGGACGCGGTGCGGGGCGCCGAACGTACCGCGCTGACCGGCCGGGTGGCCGGACTGCTCCCGGACGCCGACCTCACCGTCCACCTCCCTCCGGACGTCGCCTCCCTCGCCCTGCCGCCGCTACGGGTCAAGGCGCCGCCGTCGCTGGCCCACCTGTGCTCCGACACCCCGCACGACCGCGCCGCGCACACCCACGGCAAGGCCTTCCGGGACGTCGTCCGCAACCTCCACGGCGACCTGCGCCACGCCCCCGACCTCGTCGCCCGCCCCCGCACCGAGCAGGACGTCGTCGACCTCCTCGACTGGTGCTCCCGCGAGGGGATCGCCGTCATCCCCTTCGGCGGCGGCAGCTCCGTCGTCGGCGGCGTGGAACCCCGCCTCCCCGACGGACGCCCGGCGGTGACGCTCGACATGGAGCGCCTCGACCGCGTCCTGGAGACCGACCCCGTGAGCCGGTCGGCCCGCATCCAGGCCGGCGTGCTCGGCCCGCACCTGGAGGACCAGTTGCGGCCCTCCGGCCTGACGCTACGCCACTTCCCGCAGTCGTTCGAGTACTCCACCCTCGGGGGCTGGCTGGCCACCCGGGCGGGCGGCCACTACGCCACCCTCTACACCCACATCGACGACCTGACGCAGGCGCTGCGCGTCGTGACCCCGTCCGGCACCGGCGAGTCGCGGCGCCTGCCCGCCTCGGGCGCGGGGCCCTCGCCCGACCGGATGTTCCTCGGTTCGGAGGGAACCCTCGGGATCATCACCGAGGCCTGGATGCGCCTTCAGCGGCGCCCCCGGTGGAGGGCGAACGCCTCCGTCCACTTCGCCGACTTCACGGCCGCCGTCACCGCCACCCGCGCCCTGGCCCAGTCCGGGCTCCACCCGTCGAACTGCCGCCTGCTGGACCCCGCCGAGGCATTCGTCAACGCGGGCGTCACCACGGGCGGCAGCGTCCTGATCCTGGCCTTCGAGTCCGCCGACCACCCGCTGGGACCCTGGATGGACCGGGCCCTGGAACTGTGCCGCGACCACGGAGGCCAGGTGCCCGAGCCGGCCCGCCACACCGACACCGGCGCGGGCGGCGACGCCGACGCGGGCGGCGGCGGGGGCGCCGGGACAGACCGGTCCTGGCGCTCGTCCTTCCTCCGCATGCCCTACCAGCGCGACGCCCTGGCCCAGCAGTCCCTGGTCGTGGAGACCTTCGAGACCGCCTGCACCTGGGACCGGTTCGAGGAACTCCACGCGGCGGTCACCCACGCCGCGAACGAGGCGATCCGCACCACCTGCGGCACCGGAGTGGTCACCTGCCGGTTCAGCCACGTCCACCCCGACGGGCCCGCCCCCTACTTCGGCATCTACGCCGCGGGCCGCTGGGGCAGCACGGTCGCCCAGTGGGACGACATCAAGTCCGCCGTCTCCCAGGCCATCGCCGACCACGGCGGCACGATCACCCACCACCACGCCGTCGGCCGCGACCACCGCCTCTGGTACGACACCCAGCGCCCCGAGCCCTTCGCCGCCGCGCTCGGCGCCGCCAAGTCCGCCCTGGACCCGGCGGGCATCCTCAACCCGGGCGTCCTGCTGCCCGCACGCTGACAGCGGCGGGCCCGGCGGTGCTCGGCGCCGTGTCCGGTCGGCTGGTCGGGAGCGGGTTCACCCGCCCCTGTGGCTCACCGCGTGGGCGCCGTCCCGTGCCCGGGCGGCGCCGCCGGGGCCGGATCGGCGGGCGTGGCGGCCGGGCGGCCGTGGGGGAGGCGGCGTACGGCCGCGGAGGCCATCGGGGCCAGGGCCGCGGCGGCGTACACGACTCCGGCGGCCGCGGCGACCCGGAACCCCCCGATGCGGTCGGCGAGCGGCCCCACGCTGAGCTGGCCGATGGGAATGGCGACGTAGGACAGCAGGTCGTCGAAGGACGACACACGGGACAAGGTCTCGGACGGAACGTGCTCCTGGAGGGAGGTGTCCCAGCCGACGCCCGCGACCGACGAGCCCAGCCCGGCGGTGAAGGCGGCGGCGATCAGCCACGGGGCACCCAGGTGCGCACCGAGCGCGAGCAGGGGCAGCGCGCCGAGCACACCCGCCAGCACACCCAGCCGCAGCAGGTGACGGGCCGCCAGCCGGTACATCAGCGTGCTCATCACCAGCAGTCCGGCGCCGCGCGCGCTGAGCACGAAGCCCCAGGCGGCCTCGTCGGCGAGCTGCCGGGTGAGCACCGGGCCCAGGATCTGCCAGGTGCCGACCTGCACCAGGTTGACCACGCAGAAGCACAGCGACACCGTCCACACCCAGCGGATCCGGCGGTACGCGGCCCAGCCCTCGCGGATGTCGGCCAGCAGACCCGGGGGACGGCGTGCGGCGGTGGGGGCGGCGAGGGACGACAGGCGGGTGAGGCACCCGGCGGCGAGGAGGTAGGTCAGCGCGTCGAAGGCGATGGCCGGTCCGCCGCCGACGGACGCCGCCAGGACGCCGGACAGGCTCGGCCCGATGATCTTCGTGGCGTTGCGCACCGAGCCCAGCAGCGCGTTCGCCTGCCTGATCCGGTCCCCGGGGACGAGTTCGGGCACGATGCCGCGCAGCGCGGGCGTGGTGAAGGCGGCGAGGACGCCGTTGACGAACCCCAGCGCGGCCACCGGCCACAGGGCGTACCGCCCGGTCAGCAGCAGCGCGGCGACGGCGCCCTGGGTGACGGCCGAACCGAGGTTCGCCGCCACCAGCACCGTGCGGCGCGGCAGACGGTCGGCCGTGGCGCCCCCGACGAGCAGGAACACCAGCAGCGGCACCATGTAGGCGGTGAGGACGACACCGAGGTCGCCGAGGCCGGCCGAGGCGTCGAGGACCGCGAACGCCAGGGCGACCGGGGCCATCGCGGTGCCGAGCAGGGACACCGTCTGGGCGGTGAGGAACCAGCGGAAGTCCCGGTGCGGCGGAAGGGATGCGAACACGGGCGGAGTCTGCTGGAGGCGCCTGGCGGGGCACTATCGTTTCGGCGGGAGGCGAAAGATGACCTTGTTGCGGCTGAGTCCGCTGGCCCTGTCGCGGTCCCGGTTCGCCCTGTCGCCGCTGGCCGAGACCCTGGCGTCGCTGCTCGTGCTGGGCTCCGGGTACTGCGACCCGTGGCTGGCCTCCTGGTACGACCGCCACCATGGCGCGTTCCGCGCCGCGCTCGATGCCGACCCCTTCGCGGAGGGCCTGGTGCGGCTGCTGGGGTCCACGAAGTGGATGCCGGCGCACATCGTCCTGCCGCCGGCGGGAGGCATGCGGACCGCGATCGACGGCGAACTGGCCCAGGTGGCCCGGATGCCCGACGCGCAGGTGCGCGCCGAGCTGGAGAAGTCGGTGGCGCACAGCTGGAAGGAGCACGACCTCGGCTGGCTGACCGGACGCGGCTGGGCCGCCAGGACCGCCGAGCTCTTCCGGCGCACCTGGACCGAGCACGTCGCTCCCGACTGGCCGCGCCGCCGTGCCCTGCTGGAGCGGGACGTCACCTACCGGGCAGGGCTGCTCGCCGCCTACGGCTGGCCCCGCGCCCTGGAACACATGAGCCGGCACAGCGCCTGGGTCGGCGCGGACGCGATCCGCTTCAGCCATTGGGGCTCCCCGGACCGGGTCGTCGGCGACGAGGGGATGCTGTTCGTACCGGTCGCCGCCGTGTCCCGGGGCACGTGGCTGTGCGAGGCGCCGCCGGCGTCGTACGCGCTGGTCTACCCGGCCCGCGGAGCCGCCGCGGCCGCGGGACGCGCGGAACCGGGGCCCGCTCTGGGACGGCTGATCGGCACCGGCCGCGCGGCGATCCTCCACGAACTGGAGCGCCCCGCCACCACCAGCGAACTCGCCGCCCACCTCGGCCTGTCCCTCGGCACCGTCGGCGGCCACCTGTCGGTGCTGCGGGATGCCGGACTGGTCACCGGCACCCGTGTCGACCGGCGCGTGGTCTACCGGCGCACCGCCTCCGGGGACCTCCTCGCCGGAGGTGCGGACGGCTGAACGAGGCACTCCCCAGGCCACGGGGGGAGACCTGGGGAGTGTGCGGAGATCATCGTTCCTCGAACGGCCGTACGTCAAGTCGGGGACGCGGACGGGTGGTTGGTCCCGGTCCGGTACGTCGTCCGAGGCGGGCGGTGATCACCGGACCGGGCAGGGTTGATACGGTCCAGGCTGCCGGGGGACGGCAACGACGGGTGCCTGGAGGGGAGACGCGGCCATGCGGGGCGTAGGCGTACCGGAGGAGGAACTCGAGGCGTACGCACGCGTGCTGGGGGAGGTCTCGGGGACGGGACGGCGGCTGCGACGGGACGAACTGGACGCGCTTCGCACCTGCGGCGAGCGCGCGGGCGGTCGGGGGTACGGGCTGCGCGACCTCGTCGGCGCCTACCTGACGGCGACCCGCGACGCGTGGGGCTCGCTGCGGAGCGTGGCTGCCGCCGACACCGCCACCGAGGTGCAGCGGGCCGGCGAGGCGGTGCTGACCGCCCTCGACGCCGCGGTGGTCGCGCTCGGCGAAGGCCACGAACGCGCCCAGCGGCTCCTGGTCCGCCAGGAGGAGGCGGCCCGAAGGGAGTTCGTCGACGACCTGCTGTACGGGCGCAGCGACCCGGGACGGCTCGCCGAGCGCGCCGAACGGTTCGGGCTGCGGCTGGGCCGCGGGCACGCGGTGGCGGTGGCGCGCGGCGTGGACGCGTACGAGGACGGCCAGCCCGCGGTGCGGCGCATCGAACGGGAACTGGCGGGCCGCTTCGGCGACCGCGACGTCCTGGTGGCCGGGAAGGACGGCCGGCTGGTGTGCATCGCCCCCGGCAGCGAGCGTGCCGTCTTCGAGGCGTTCGCCGACACGGCGCTGCGCCCCGGGCCCGGGTACGGGGCGGCCCGCCGGGTGGCGTTCGGCCGCACCCACTCCGGCACGAGCGGCATCGTGCGCAGCTACGAGGAGGCCCTCGGGGCGCTGGACGTCGCCGACCGGCTGCGCCTGCATCCGCCCGTGCTGCGCGCCGAGGAACTGCTGGTCTTCCCCGTGCTGATGCGGGACCGGGCCGCCATGGCCGACCTCGTCCGCACCGTGCTGGGGCCGCTGGAGCAGGCCCGGGGCGGGGCCGGACCGCTGCTGGAGACCATCTCCGCGCACGCGGAGGCCGGGCACGTCAACGCCGAAGCGGCGCGTCGACTGGGCCTCGGGGTGCGGACGTTCACGTACCGCCTGGAGCGGATCAAGGTCCTGACCGGCTACGACCCGGGCGATCCGCTGCACCGCTACACCCTGGAGACCGCGGCGATGGGCGCCCGGCTGCTCGGATGGCCCGACCAACCGCTCTAGCGCGGGAGGTTGCACCGTCAACAGGCCGTCAACAAGGCGTCAAGACTGCCGGGAACCGGCAATGTGTACCGGCCACCTGCCCTGCCAGCATCGTCACGGCGCCGGGAACGGAGCCAGTGCACGAAGCGGGAGAGGGCGGGGACGCCCCGTCCTGTCCGGCTTCGCGCTCGTGGGCCATCAGGGACCGGGGGAGCGTCCCGATCGATGGCTTGGACGTCGACGCCCTCGACGGGGGACACGGGGGTTCGGGGGAGAGGGTGTCGACGCCCACCACGGCGACCACGAGGACACGGGCCTTCGGTGACCCGTCGCCGTCGCGCGCCGTTCAGCCCCGCATGCGGGCGGAGGCGCCGGGCCGGGTGTAGGCCTGCCGGGGGGCGAGCGCGTCGTGGCCGCCGGCGCAGACGACGACCGCCTCGACGGGCTCGTCGCAGTCGCGGTGGCGGACCTCCAGCGGCGGGCCCTCCGGGTCGGCGGTGTAGCGGTCGCCCCACTGCTTGAGGGCGATCATCGCGGGCCACAGGTCCCAGCCCTTGGACGTGAGCCGGTACTCGTTGCGGGTACGGCTGCCGGGCTCGCGGTACGGGACGGTGTCCAGGATCCCCGCGGCGACCAGCTTGCGCAGCCGGTCCGCCAGCACCGCCTCGGACAGCCCCATGTGACGGCGGAAGTCGTCGAAGCGGCGCACGCCGTTCATGGCGTCGCGCAGCACCAGCAGCGACCATTTCTCGCCGACGAGGTCGAGGGTGCGCTGCACCGTGCAGTTCTCGGTACCGGTCTCCAGCCAGGTCATGCGGTCATCGTAGGCTGGCTTCGGCATTGACATCCAGAGGTGCGACTGGCTAACTTCGGATGTCGAAGTCAGTAGGTCAGGGAGGGCACGTCCAATGGCGAGGTCGCGTACGTTCGAATGGGGGGACCCCAAGGTCTCCGCGGCCGCGGTCGGCCGCACGAGCGGTCTGGAGTTCCTCCGCGACGTGCTGGCCGGGCGCCTTCCCGCACCGCCCATCGCCTCGACCCTCGGATTCACCCTGGAGGAGGTCGAGGAAGGCCGCGCGGTCTTCGCCATGGAACCGGGGGAGGAGCACTACAACCCCATCGGCAGCGTCCACGGCGGCGTCTACGCCACCCTGCTCGACTCGGCCGCCGGCTGCGCCGTGCAGTCCGTGCTCCCGGAGGGCATGGGCTACACCTCGCTCGACCTGAACCTGAAGTTCCTGCGCCCGGTCACCGTCGACACCGGCAAGGTCCGCGCCGTCGGCACCGTCCTCAACCAGGGCCGCCGCACCGCCCTCGCCCAGGCCGAGTTGTTCGACGCGACGGACCGTCTGCTCGCCCACGCCACGAGCAGCTGCATGCTCTTCCCCGTCCCCGCGCGCTGAGCGGCACGCGGGCCGGGAACGGCGGGCGTCGCCCTGCCGGCTACCCGACCCGGCAGTAGACGCCCTCGCCACGGCGTCCGGCCTCGCCGACGAGGGCGGCCACATCGTCCACGATCGCCCGGGCGACGTCCGGGTCGATGACCTCGCCGTCCGCCGCGCGCCGCTCGGCCCATGCCACGGCGACCTCCCACAGCCGGGACGGCTCGGCCCCGGCGAGCGCCGCCGACAGCCGCGGCGAGAGCGCGAAGACGACGTGCTCACCGTGATCCGCGCCGGCGACGACGCGGGGCTCACCCGCCTCGGCCAGTTCTTCGAAACTGCCGCCGGTGAGAAGGCTCTCCCACTCGACCACGGCCTCTTCGGGGTCGAAGTTCCCGAGCGGGAGCGACGCGAACCCGCGCACCGACCCGGTCTCCAGCACGGAAGCCGCCGCCGAGTCGTCCGGGGCCGCGAAGAAGTCCACCACGATGCTCACCAGGGCATGATGCCCGACCCGGGGCGGCGGGGCGATCCCGCGGTCACGGCGCCAACGAGGCCTGCAACGAGCCGAACAGAGCACGGAGCTCGCCGGCGTCGACGGGATCGATGTCCATCCGCAGGAGGCACACGTTGTCGTCCCCGTGCGGAGTCAGCGTCGCGTAGAAGGCGTAGCCGTGCTCGACGGGATCGGCCGTCAGCCGCAGCGGATTGTTGCGGCCCGGAGTCACTTGCTCCGAGAACCCGTGGCCCGAAGGGGCGGACAGCCGGGAGAGCATGCGGGCGGCGAAGTCCGCGATTTCCTGGAAGGTGAGAAAAGCCGTGAAGTCGGCGGTCAGCACCGAGGACCAATCGGCTCTGACCCGCCAGTCGTCCCCGCCGGTGTGAACCGGTCAGGCCTCCGGGTCGGTGCCGCGGGCGGCGCCGGCCGATGCGGCCACCACGCACAGCACCGCGATCCATTGGACCCAGTGCAGGGACTCGTGGAGGACGACGAAGCCGATGAGGGCCGCCATCGCCGGTTCGAGGCTCATCAGGATGCCGAACACGCGCGGTGGGATCCTGCGCAGGGCCTCCAGGTCGAGCGAGTACGGGACCACCGACGACAGCAGTGCCACGCCGAGCCCCGCGGCCAGGACCCACGGCTGGATCAGCGCCGTTCCGCTGTCGGCCACGCCGAACGGCACGGCCACCAGGGCCGCGACGGCCATTCCCAGGGCCAGGCCGTTGCCTTCCGTGGTGTGGCGGCCCAGCGCCGCGCCGACCAGGATGTACAGGCCCCAGCACGTCCCCGCGGCGAGGGCGAACAGGAAGCCGGCGGGGTCGAGTTCGCCGCGTCCTTCCATCAGCAGGACCACACCGCCGGCCGCGAGCAGGGCCCAGAACGCGTCGAGCCATCGCCTCGATCCGGCCAGGGCCACCGCCAGCGGCCCGAGGAACTCGACGGTCACCGCGATCCCCAGCGGGATCCGGGCCAGCGCCAGGTAGAAGCACAGGTTCATCAGGCCGAGCGTCACGCCGTAGCCGAGCACCACCGTCCATGTGCGACGGCTCATGCGCAGCGACGGCCGCCACAACAGCATCAGCACCGCCGCCGCGAAGAACAGCCGCAACGCGACCGTCCCGAAGCTGCCCACCGCGCTGAACAGGTGCTTGGCCAAGGCCGAGCCCACCTGGACGCTGACGATGCCGAGCAGGACCAGTGCCGTGGGCGGGATCGCGCCGTAGGCACGTCCGGCCGGCGTGGTCAGCGAGGCCCGGGGGGACGGGCCGCGTTCCGTCCTGCCGGCGGTCATCAGGGGCACGGGTGGATTGTCGAGGACCGGCCGCCGCGCGCCACGTGGTTCTCCCGCGCCGCCGGGTCGCGGAGGCCGACCGCGTCGTGCTGCCAGAACGCCTCGGCGTAGACCAGGGTGCCCGTCATCCAGGGTTCGTACGCGGGGAGCGCGATCGCCTGGAAGGCCCCGTCCGGGATGCGCAGGGACGGCTTGCGGAAGCCCTGGTCGCCGCCGGGCAGGAACCCGAGGCGCGCGTAGTAGGCGGGGTCGCCCTCGACGAAGACGACGGGGACCGCCCGCTCGACCAGCGTCCGCAGTCCGCGCCGGACCAGGGCCGTGCCGATCCCGGTCCCTTGGTGCTCGGGCAGGACGGCCAGCGGGCTGAGGACCTGCACCTCGACCAGGCGCCGGGGGGCGTCCAGCAGGCTGCGGGTGAACATCACGTGCCCGACGGCCCGGCCGTCGTGTTCGGCGACCAGCGAGAGACCGTCCGTGGGCGTGACGCTCCCGCGCAGGGTGCCGACCAGATCGGCCACGACCGGGCCGTGGCCGTGGCCGAAGGCCCGCAGGTGGACCTGACGTACGGACTCGGCGTCGTCCGGGAGCTCTTCGCGAAGACCCATGCCCGGAGGGTAGGTTCCCGTCCCGGCCGGCGCACACGGTTTTGAGCGGGGAGGAGGCGTCGTGGGGTGGAGTCCGCTGATCTTCACGTTCGTCGACGGCGCGGAGGTGCCCGTGCCCGTCGACGGCGCGTTGGTGCGGGCCGTCCTGGAGCCGCACGCCGTCGGGGAGCCGCCGCTCACCGCGGCCTCGGACGAGGGGCTGTACTTCCTGGTGCGGGCCGCGGACGGCGGCGAGGCCGAGGTCTACGTCGGCGAGCGGGACATCATGGTCTCGCGCCCGCACGCCGGCGGGGTGTTCGGGATCGTCGCGGAACTCGTCTCCCGGCTCGGCGCGGTCGTCCTCGACCCGAGCGACGGCGCCGTCGTGTGCCGGGCCGAGGAGTACGCGCACCTTCCGGCGGGCATGCGGGACGCCGCCGTCGTCGTCGAGATGACGGGCGAGGCCCTGGAGACCGCGCTCATCGGGCCTCGCCGGCCCTGACGACCAGGCCCGCCAGGCTCAGTGCCGTCAGTTCCCCTGCCTGCGCGCCCGCTTCACCTCCCGGTGCACCGCCCAGGCGTCGGCGACCGGGCCGAGGTGGCCGAGCTTGTCGGGGTTGAGCACCGAACGGATGGCCTGGATCCGTCCGTCGAGCACGTCGAGGGCCATGGTGTGCAGGACCTTGCCGTCCCGGTCGCGGAAGACCGCTCCGGGCTGGCCGTTGACCTCGCGCGGCTCGAACGTCACGTCGATCCGGACCAGCCAGGGGAAGACCGTGCCCAGCACCCGGGCCACGTTCTCCGCGCCGACGACGGCCCGCGCCAGCTGCGGGGCCCTGCCGCCGCCGTCCCCGACGAGCTGCACGTCGGCGGCGAGCAGGTCCCGCAGCGCGTCGACGTCGCCGTCCTTCAACGCGTCGAAGAACCGCCGCGCCAGTTCCTGCCGCGCCTGGCGGTCCGCCGCGAACCGCGGCCGTCCCGCCTCCATGTGCCGCCGCGCCCGCACCGCCAGCTGACGGCACGCCGCCTCCGAACGCCCCACCGCCTGGGCGACCTCCTCGAAGCCGAAGCCGAACACTTCCCGCAGCACGAACACCGACCGCTCCAGCGGGCTGAGCCGCTCCAGCAGCAGGAGCGCGGCCATCGAGACCGAGTCGGCGAGCTCCGCCGACCGCGCCGGATCCTGGTACGGATCGCTCAGCAGCGGCTCGGGGAACCACGGCCCGACGTACGCCTCCCGCCGCACCCGCGCGGAGCGCAGCACGTCGATCGAGATCCGGGTCACCGTGGCCGACAGGAACGCCTTGGCCGACACGGGCCGGGCCGGCGAGCCGTCGAAGCGCAGCCACGCCTCCTGCACCGCGTCCTCGGCCTCGGCCACGCTGCCCAGGATCCGGTAGGCGATCGAGAACAGCAGCGGCCGCAGCTCCTCGAACTCCTCCACCTTGCCCACGCCGGATCCCCTTCCCCCGGTCCTGTTCAGTGGAACCGCCTGGGCTCGTAGTCGCCGGCCGGCTGCCGGGCGATGACGTTCAGCCGGTTCACCGCGTTCATGAAGGAGACCAGGATCACCAGGGCGGTGAGCTGCTCCTTGTCGTAGTGCCGGGCGGCGCGCGCCCACGCCTCGTCGCCGACCCCGCCACCGCCGTCCGCGACCCGCGTGCCCTCCTCCGCCAGTTCCAGCGCGGCGCGTTCGGCCTCGGTGAAGACCGTGGCCTCCCGCCACGCCGCGACCAGGTGGAGCCGCACCGGGGTCTCGCCCGCGGCGCCGGCCTCCTTGGTGTGCATGTCGATGCAGGCGCCGCAGCCGTTGATCTGGCTCACCCGCAGCGCCACCAGCTCCTGCGTCGCGGCCGGCAACGACGACTCCTTGAACGACCTGCCCACGGCCATGAAGTGCTTGAGGGCCTTGCCCGCGGTCGGGTCGGCAAGGTAGTCCAGTCGCGCGTCCATGGTGTGCTCCTCCGGTGTCCGCCGTCCGTGTCGTCCACGGCTTCACCCCTTGGGACGAGACAGCCCGGACGCCAGTGACACGGTCAGGTGTGAGCCGCGTCTCACGATTGAGTAGCCGTACTCATGCGCCCCTGCACCGCACCCCGCGACCCTGGTGGACATGACAGACCTCACCGTCCCCGTCCGGCGCGTCGGGCTGCCCGTGCTGGCCGGCGGTTTCGCGCTCGCCGTCCTCGTGGTGTCCGGAATCCATCCCCGCGAGCGCGGCACATGGGTGCTGGAGACCTTCTGGATCATGATCGGGCTGCCGCTCGCGGTCGCCCTGCGGCGCCGGTTCCCGCTGACCCGGCTGCTGTGCGTGCTGCTGGCCCTGCACGCCCTGGTCCTGTCGGTGGGCGGTCACTACACCTACGCCCAGGTCCCGTTCGGCGAGTGGCTGCGCGACGCCCTGGACCTGTCGCGCAACCCGTACGACCGGATCGGCCACCTCATGCAGGGCTTCGTCCCCGCCGTGCTCGTCCGCGAGATCCTCGCCCGCACCTCCCCGCTGCGCGGCAGCCGGTGGCTCGCGCCGCTCACCGTCTGCGCCTGCATGGCGTTCAGCGCGTTCTTCGAACTGCTGGAGTGGTGGGCCGCGTTGATCGGCGGGGACGCCGCGGACGCGTTCCTCGCCACGCAGGGGGACGTCTGGGACACCCAGTGGGACATGTTCTGCGCCCTGGTCGGTGCCGTGCTGTCGCTGCTGCTGCTCAGCAGGCTCCACGACCGGCAGCTGGACGTCCTCGCGCCGCGCGGTGCCGGGCGGCTCAGTTGAGGGCCACGGGCAGCCGGGCGTGCCCGTTGGAGATGAAGGACGTCACCGGCTCCAGCGCGCCGGGTTCCTCGGCGAGCGTCATCGCGGGGTGGCGCGCGAAGAGCGCGGGCAGGGCGACGGCGGCCTCCAGCCGGGCCAGTGGGGCGCCGAGGCAGTGGTGGACGCCGTGCCCGAAGGCGAGGTGGTCCTTGTCGGCCCGGGTGACGTCGAAGTCGTCGGCGGTCGGTCCGTGCCGGCCGGGGTCACGGCCGGCGGCGGCGTACGAGGCGAGGATCGCGTCCCCCTTGGCGATGGTGGTCCCCGCCACGTGGATGTCCTCCACCGCGTAGCGCAGGGGCAGGTGCGCGACGGGTGCGTCCCGGCGCAGGCTCTCCTCGATCACGTCGTCCCAGGTGGCCCGCCCGGCACGGACGGCGTCGAGCTGGGCCGGGGAGGTCAGGAGGGCGAAGCAGGCGTTGTCGAGGAGGTTCACCGTCGTCTCGTGCCCGGCGGCGATGATCAGCAGCAGCGTGTCGGTCACCTCGGCCCGGGTGAGGTGTTCGTCGTCCTCCTCCGCGGCGACCAGGGCGCTGGTCAGGTCGTCGCCGGGCCGCCTGCGGCGCAGGGCGACGAGTTCGTCCAGCAGCGCGTACGTGTTCCGGTGGTTGGCGGCAGCCTCCGCCGCCCCGAGGGAGGTGGTGAAGAGGTTGTCGATGCACACCCGCAGTCCGGTGGCCATCCCGCCCTCGGGCACGCCCATCAGTTCGGTGACGACCCGTACGGGGATCGGGTACGCGAAGTGCCTGCGCAGGTCGGCCACCCCGTCGCGCGCCCCGGCGGGCAGCCCGTCCAGCGTGGCGTCGACGATCCGCTGGATCCGCGGGCGCATCGCCGCGGTCCGGCGCGGGGTGAACGCCGGTGCCACCAGCCTCCGCAGCCGCCGGTGGTCGTCGCCGTAGGCGGTGAACATGTTGCGCACCGCCACCCACGCGTACAGCGGCCACTGCGGGGTGATCCCGCCCGACGCGAAGCGCGGCCAGTGCCGTTGGGAGTCCTTGGACACCCGCGGGTCGGTGAGCAGGTGCTCCAGAGCGGCGTGGCTGTTCACCGACCACGCCTCGACGCCGCCGGGCAGCAGCACCTTCGTCACCGCGCCGCGGGCACGCAGCGCGGCACTCTCGGTGTGCAGGGCCCGGCCGCCGGGGTCGAGGAGGAAGGGGGAGTGGCGCCGGTCGGTCATCGTCGCACCAGCGGCTGGCCGCCGTCGACCGCGAGGGAGACCCCGGTCATGAAGGTGTTGGTCATCGCGAACACCACGGCCTGGGCGACGTCCTGCGGCGTGCCGATCCGCCGGGCGGGGTTGCTGCCGGACAGGCGGGCGAAGAGCCCGGACTTCCCCTCGTCGCCGAGTCCGTCCCACGCGCCGGTGTCGATGGTGCCGGGGGACACGGCGTTGACGCGGATCGGGGCGAGTTCCACGGCCAGCGACCGGGTGACGGTGTTGACCGAGCCGTTGGTGGCGGCGACCCCGAGGAAGCCCGGGTCGGGTTCGAGGGCCGCGACGCCCGAGAACAGGACGAAGGACCCGTCCTCGGGCATGCGCGGGGCGAAGTGCTTGGCCAGCATGATCGGCCCGACCACCTTGGTGTGGAAGGACAGGATGATCGCCTCGGGGGTCAGTTCGCTCACCTTCCCCCGGGCCCGGGCGGACGCCGTGGAGACCACGTGGTCGACGCTGCCGAGGTCCTCGGCGAGTGCGGCGATCGTGCCCTCGTCGGTGAGGTCGACCCTCCGTACGGTGACGTCCGTGCCCTTGTAGGCGTCCTCGAGGTCGCCCGGCGTCCGCCCGGCGGCGACGACGTGCGCGCCCTCGGCGAGCGCGGCGTCGGCGACGGCCCGGGCGATGCCGCTGCCGCGGCCCACCACCAGGACGGTCCGGTCCTGCAGGGAAGCTGACATGGGACTCTCTCCTTGATCTCGTCGCGTGCGAGGGTGCGCCGGCGGTGTGCCTAGCGGCCGCGGACCTCGTCGGTGTCCAGGCCGCGGTCCACGCCGTGGGGGATCACGTGCTGGCCGGGCTCCGGCTCCAGCCGCTTGCCGTCGAGGGTGACCTCGACCTTGTCCGGCTCGAAGGAGACCAGGTCGTCGATGCGGCCGACCTCGGGGTAGGCGTCGCGGTACGACCACGCCGCCTTCCGGACACCGCCGATGTCGTAGTAGGCGGCGATCCCCTTGTACGGGCAGAAGGTCCGGTCCTCTGCGGGCGTCAGCGCGCTCTCGTCGACGTCCGCGCGCGGCACGTACCACCGGGGCGCGAAACCCGACTCGTACAGCACCACGGGATGCTCGGACCGGGCCACCACACGGCCTTCTGAGCGGACCTCCAGCGTGCGGGACGTGGTGCGGATGTCGATGCGGTGGTACGCGTCCGCGGCGTGGCCGAGGATGCGGTCGTCCTCCTCGTAGAAGGCGTCCATCGCCCGCCAGGCGAAGGCGATCCGCCCCTTGAGGTCGCCCGCGTGCTCCGGGAGCCCGACCAGTTCCCAGGCGGCGCGCTCGGCCGTCCGCCCGCCGGCGCGTACCGCGAACCAGGCGGTGTCCCACACCGACCTGGGCACCCCGTACACCGGGGCCGCGATCGTCGCGGTCACCCTGGCGGCGGCGTACGCCAGCCACGTGCGGATCCAGCGCGAGGAGGCGCTCTTCCACGCCCGGATGGTCGCCGACGCGGCGCAGACGGTACTGCTGCGGCCGCTGCCGCGGCGCATCCAGGGTCTGGAGATCGAGTCGCTGTACCTGGCGGCACAGGAGCAGGCGCGTATCGGCGGCGACTTCTACGAGGTGGCCGCCACGTCCCACGGGGTGCGGCTGCTCATCGGCGACGTGCGCGGCAAGGGGCTGTCCGCCGTGGGCGCGGCCTCCGCGCTCAGCAGCTGCTTCCGCGAGGCGGCGCACGACGAGCCTGACCTGCGGGGCATCGTCCGCCGTCTGGAGACCAGCATCATCCGCCACAGCTCCGGCTATCCCGGCCCGGACCTGCCGGAGCGCTTCGCCACCGCCGTGCTCGCCGAGATCCCGCACGGCGGCGGCCATCTGCGACTGCTCAACTGCGGGCATCCGCCGCCGATCCTCATGCACGCCGGCGGCATCCGGGTGCTGGAGCCGACCGCCGCCTCCGCACCGCTGAACCTCGCCGAGCTCATCGGGGACACGTACGTCGTGGACACCCACGCCTTCACCGCCGGCGACCAGCTGCTGCTCTACACCGACGGCGTCACCGAGACCCGCGACCGCGCCGGGGCGTTCTTCGCGCTGCCGGACTGGCTGCGGCGGCAGAGCCCGGCAGCGCCCCGCGAACTGCTGGACCGGCTGCACCGGGAACTGGTGCACTACAGCGGCGGGCGGCTGGAGGACGACATCGCCGCCCTGGCCCTGCGCTCGCCGCACGTCGTAACCCGCGACGCCCCGTAAATCGCTGTCGCGCGGACGCGGCCCGGCCCTACGCTCACCGCCATGCCCCGACCTCACGGATTCTCCTACCGCCGGCGCGGCGACGGCACCGTGGTCGTCACCCACGGCGCGCACACCGCCGCCGTGCTGCGCGGGGAGCGGGCGGAGCGCTTCCTGGAGGAAGTGGAGCGCGGTGACGCCCAGCTGGTGATGGCCCGCTGGACCGGCAACTACAAACGGGGCAACGAGCGCACCGCCCGCGGCCATCCCCGCAACCACGGCTGACCGGCCGCGGCGGGCCCACCGCCGCCGTACACAAAATGTACAGATTGATATCGTTTTGTAGACTTTCCTCATGGAACGTCGTCGGCCGACGGATGCCGGATCCGCGACCACGGTGGGCGCACCGCGGGTGAGCCTGCGCGCGCAGCAGCGGCACCTGACCCACAACCGGGTCCTGGACGGGGCGGTCCAGGTCTTCGCCGCCAAGTCGTTCGTCGCCGCCACCATGGAGGACATCGCCCGCGCGGCCGGGGTCACCCGGGCCACGGTGTACGCGCACTTCCGCGGCAAGGCGGAGGTCATCGCCGCCCTGACGGACCGGGTGTACCAGGCCACCGACGGCCTGTACGCCGAGCTGGCCGCCGTCCCCAAGTGGACCCGCTCCGGCGTCCGCGACTGGCTGGAGCACGCGGCGGCGAGCTGGCGGGCGCTCGCGCCGACCATCCGCGTCCTGCTGGCCGCCACCCCGTCCGCGGCCGGTGACGACGGCAGCGCCCGCGATCGCTACCTGGCGGCGCACGAACGCTACGTGACCCTGCTGACGGCCCCGCCCCGGCGCTGGCAGGGCGTCACCCCCGCGCAGGCACGGCAGCGGGCCCTGATGGCGGTGCTCCAGACCGGGTCGTTCCTCACCGCCTGGATCGCCGGCGGCCTGCCGGTCGACACCGACGACCCGCTGGAACTCCTCGCCGACGACCTGTGCCACCTGCTGCGCCCCGCCCTCGCCGACCGGCCCGCCGCGCCCTGGCGTCCCCGCGGGCCGACGTGAGGAACGGACCCGACTCCCCGAGCTCACTGGAGGCATGCGCCATGGCCGCGACCGAGCCCCGGAACTACCCCTTCACCGAAGCCGACCGGCTGACCGTCGACCCGGCCTTCGCCGAACTGCGCAAGGACGAGCCGCTGTGCCGGGTCCGGTTCCCCTACGGGGAGGCCGCCTGGCTGGTCACCCGGTACGAGGACGTCAGGACCGTCCTGGGCGACCCCCGGTTCAGCCGGGCCGAGGCCGTCCACCGCGACGAGCCGCGCCTGCGGCCGCACCGGGGCCTGGAGGGCAGCATCCTGGACCTCGACCCGCCGGACCACACCCGGCTGCGGCGGATCGTGGCCAAGGCCTTCACCGCCCGGCACATCGAAGCCCTGCGGCCCCGCACCGAGCAGATCGCGGCCGAACTGGCCGACGGCATGGTCGCACGCGGCGCGCCGGCCGACCTCGTGGCGGATTTCGCCCTGCCGCTGCCGGTCACCGTCATCTGCGAACTGCTCGGCGTCCCCCTGGCCGACCGGGCCGACTTCCGCACCTGGTCCGACGCGTTGCTGTCCACCACGAAGTACACCCCGCGGGAGGTCCAGGACTGCACCGACGCCCTGATGGCCTACATGGCCGGCCTGATCGCCGAACGCCGCGCCGCGCCGCACGACGACCTCCTCGGCACCCTCGTCGACGCCCGCGACAACGACGAGCGGCTGTCGGAACGGGAACTGCAGGTCCTGGCGATCTCCCTGCTCGTCGCGGGTCACGAGACCACCGCCTCGCAGATCCCCAACTTCGTCTACACGCTGCTCACCCACCCCGGGCAGCTCGCGGCACTGCGCGCCGACCCCGGTCTGGTCCCCGGCGCCGTCGAGGAGCTCATGCGCTACGTCCCCCTGGGCAACGGCGCGGGCATGCCCCGCTACGCGCTGGACGACGTCGAACTCAGCGGCGGCACCGTACGCGCCGGGGAGGCGGTGGTCGTCTGCCCCGTCTCTGCCAACCGCGACGAAACGGTGTACACCGACCCCGACCGGCTCGACGTGCTGCGCCAGGAGGCCTCCCACGTCGGGTTCGGGCACGGACCGCACCACTGCCTGGGCGCCCAACTGGCCCGCATGGAACTGCAGGTGGCCCTGCGCACCCTGCTCGACCGGCTGCCCGGACTGCGCCTCGCCGGACCCGACGAGAGCGTCGTGTGGAAGTCCGGAGTCGCCCTGCGCGGGCCCGAACGGATGCCGGTCATCTGGGACCGGACCTGACGACACGGGAGGACACGCATCATGACCTGGCAGATCGAGGTGGACCGCAAGACCTGCATCGGCACCGGCTCCTGCGCCGGGATCGCCCCCGAGCACTTCGAGCTCCACGACCGCAAGTCCTGCCCCAGGCACCCGACGGCCGAACCGGACGAGCTCCTGGTCGACGCCGCGGAGTCCTGCCCGGTGGAGGCCATCACCATCCGGGACGCGACCAGCGGGGAACTGATCGCGCCCCAGCCGTAGGCCCGGACGGCCCTCAGACCAGCGTGCGCGGGCGGAGCTCCGGCTCGGTGGAGGCGTCGGTCATCACGGCGTAGACGCTGCCCTCCTGCCCGGCCGCGCCACCGTGCCGCCCGTCCGGGGTGAGCGCCAGTGCCCGCAGCTCGGACCGGTACTCGTCGGGCAGGCCGGCCGCCTCCTCCAGCGCGACCCGGCACGCGTCGGCGGGCTCCTTGCCCAGCGCCAGCAGGTCGACCACCGTACGCGCCGTCCCGCCGCGCAGGCTCAGCTCGCCGCGGCCGGTGCAGGCCGCCCCGCCACCGCGCAGGTCGCACCAGTTGCCCGCCCCCGGGACGGCGGAGTCCCCCACCCGTCCCGGGTACTTGAAGGGGTAGCCGGAGGTCGAGATGCCCACGCACATCTCGCCGTGCGCGTCCAGCGCGATGATGTTGATCGTCCCCCACGGCCCCTCGTGCGGCGCCATCCGCCGCACCAGCTCCAGCGCCGCCCGCCGGTAGCGGTGGTCACCGTCCACGGCCGGGGTGTTCTCCCCCTCCACCGCCTCGGCAGCGGTCAGCAGCTGCTCGCGCCACATGGCCCGGGACTCCTCGGTCAGCAGCTCGGCGCCCTCGAACCCGTTCTCCCGCGCGAACAGCGCCGCGCCCTCCCCCACCAGCAGGCAGTGCTGCGGCAGCCGCTCCATCACCGCGCGCGCCACCGAGATCGGGTTCGGGAACCCGCGCAGCGCACCGACCGCGCCGAACCTGCGGTCCGAGCCCGTCATCACCGACGCGTCCAGCTCGACCACGCCCTGCGCGTTGGGCAGCCCACCGGTGCCGACGTAGTGGTCGGTGAGGTTGTCCTCGCAGCGGCGCATCGCCGCCTCCACGGCGTCCACCGCCGTCCCCCCGCGCCGCAGGACGTCCATCCCGGCCGGCAGGCCGGCCTCGCTGCGCTCGCTTCCGATGATGACGGGCTGCGTCATGGGATTCCCTTCGCTGGTCGGTCGGGCCGTCCGGGCGCCCGGCACCCGGCACCCGGCACCCGGCACGAGCTGGTACGACGTCGTCGCGAGCCTAGTCCCGGGCTCGCGCGGGCCGGTCAGGGGCCGGGTGCTGCCACAAGGGCGCGCAGTTCGTCGCGGATCCGGCCGTCGGTCATCGCGACGGCGGAACGGTCCCGACCGCAGGCGGATCCGCGCAGCGCCTGGTACACCGTCCGGCCCATCCCGACGGGGAAGAACCGCGCCCCTTCGCCCCCACCCGGCGTCTCCATGCGCATCCCGTACCCCGGCCCCGGGGGCCCGTATTCACCCGTCCGGCCCTTTCGCCGGGCGCGGAGGGAAATCCACGCTGTCTGCGGAAGCGGTGACAACGCGGATGATCACAGTTGCCACTGCGCCGCCCGTAGTTGCGCCATCCACGCCGTTCGCCCGGGTCCCACGATCGGCGCAGGTGACACCGCCCGCACCGCCCCTGCGCGGTGTTCCCGGGCTGCCCCGGCCCGGCCCGCCGCCCAAGCTGGAGTTGACGGATGCGGTCAGGACTTGTCGACGAAGACCTCGAGGTGAGCAGATGGCACAGACGCCGATTACCGCCGAGAACGTGCGCAGGATGCAGTTCACCACCGTCCGCCTCCGCGAGGCCTACGACGAGCGCGAGGTCGACGACTTCCTGGACGAGGTGCAGTCCGAGCTGACCCGGCTGCTGCGGCTCAACCAGGACCTGCGCGCCGCGCTCTCCGCCGTCGAGTCCGCCGACCGGCAGCACGAGGAGCCCGACCTCGAGGTGGCGTCGGCACCGGACCCGGCCCCCGAACCGGAGCCGGAGCCCGAACCCCAGGCGGAGCCCGAACCCGTCCCCGTCCCCGCCGCCGAGGTCGCGGAGCCCGCGGAGGCCGAGGAGGCCGAGGAGGCCGAGGAGGCCGAGGAGGCCACGGAAGTGCAGCCCGGGTTCGCCGCCGACAGCACGGCCCGCCTGCTCGCCCTGGCCGAACGCACCGCCGAGCAGGCCGTCGCCGAGGCCCGCGCCGAGGCCCACAAGATCGTCGGCGAGGCCCTCGGACAGGCCGAGAGCCTGCGCCGGGACGCCCGCGACCGGGCCCTGGCCCTGGAGCACGAGGCCCGCGAGAAGCACCGTCAGGCGATGGCCACCCTGGCCTCCGCCCGCACCGCGCTGCAACGCAAGGTCGAGGACCTCCGCACCTTCGAGAACGCCTACCGCACCCGCCTGACCGCCCACATGCAGTCCCAGCTGCGCCGCCTCGACCGCGACCTCGCCCGTTCCCTCGCGCCGCCCCCCGCTCCCCCGACGGTCTC
>NZ_JARAVK010000065.1:0-40598 GCF_033792765.1 Streptomyces sp. PA03-6a
GTGGGGACCCTTCGTCACGTCCCGGAGCGGGGGACGAGGGACGGGCACGGGCACGGGGCGCCGGGGCAGGGCGCGGAGCCTAGTTGCGGGTCCAGCCCCCGGAGGACCAGTAACCGTACTCGGGGCGGCCCTTGACGCCGCTGGTGCGGAAGGGGCGGCCGCCGTCGTCGATGCGGACCGTGTCCGTCAGGCCGCCGGCGCTCCACTCCAGTTCGAGGAACCAGTCGCAGTCGCAGCGCACCGTGCGGGCGTGCACCCTGAGCACCAGCGGATCCTGTGCGGAGACCTGGTAGGGGAGGCGGACCGCGGGAAGGACGTGCTCGCTGTCGGAGCCGTCCCGCGGCCGCGGCTGCGGACGCGCGGCGTCGAGGTCCACCGCGTACTCCGCGGGGGTCAGCGCTCCACCGCAGCCGTTGTCCATCGAGTACGACGACCAGCGCAGCGGGTCGCGGCGTTCGACGACGCGGATGTGCAGGGCCTGCACCACCACCGGCGTCGACCCGCGCCCCCGGACCGTGGCCTCGACGATGGTCGTACCGCCGTGCACGGCGCCGAGGGCGCCGGCCCAGGCGCGCGCGTCCTGGGAGACCGGCGGGGGAGGGACGTCCGCGGGGGGCCGGTCGATGAGGTAGTCGTGACCGCAGCCGTTCTCCCAGACGTGCGAGCGCACGCTCCAGACCAGGGGCCGCGCGGGCACCGGGGCGTGGGAATCCGTGTTGCCGCCGGGGGAGCGAGGACCGGTGTCGGTGCCCTTCGCCGACGGCTTCGTGGACGAGGCCTGTCCGGAGGGGGAAGCGCCGGGCGAGGCCGGGACCGTGCCCGTCCCACCCGCCGAGGGCGGTGTGCCTCCCGCCCCGCCGGGGCGCGCGGAGGGCGAGGAGGCGGCGTGGGCCGGCGGACCCTCGCCGCCCGTGCCGTCGGTCATCGCCAGCGCGGCGCCGGTGAGCACGAGCGCCGCCACCGATCCGGCGACGGCGGGCCGGGACAGACGCCGGCGCCAGGAGCGCGGCCGGCGCGGCGCCGGGACGGTGCCGATCGGGTCGAGTTCGGCGGGCGCCTGCGGGGCCGCCTCGGGGCCGGGCGCAGGCGCGTTTCCGACAGGGGCGTTCCCGGCGGCGGCGACGTCGTCGTCCCCGCTCGCCTCGGCTTCCCCGTCCCCGCTCCCGTTGCCGCTCTCGTCGCGCTCGGCCACCGCACCGCCGCCGCGGTTGCCGACCCGCCGGACCGCGTCCGCGAGCACCCATCGGCGGTGCAGCTCGACCAGTTCCTCCGGCCCCGCGCCGCACAACCGCGCCAGGCGTTCCACGACCGCGTAGTCGGCCGGTACGGCGTCGCCGTTGCAATAGCGGTGCAGGGTCGACGTGCTGACGTGGAGCCGGGTCGCCAGCTGCCCGTAGCTCAGCCCCGAACGGTCCTTCAGGTCACGTAAAGACCGGGCGAAGTGCTCGCTGCCCGCCGCCGTACCACCCATGTCCCGCGCCCCCGACGTCTTCCCGTGTCCCGGCCGCCCGTTCCAGGGCGCTCACGTCTCCCCAGGCCAGGGTACGCGCAACCGTTCCGGCGTCCCGGAACCCGCCGCTGCTGTTGCCGGGTCGTGACGGCGCCCCGCAGGCTGAGGTGCAGTGCCGCCGCCGCTCGGCGACGGTCCTCGTCCACGACCTGACCACGGGGGAAGCACCTTGAACCGCACACCCACCCGCCGCGCCGCCGTGACCGCGCTGGCCGCGGTCGCCGCCACCTCTCTCCTCGCCGCCGGCTCCGCCGAGGCCGGGGCCGCCGCGCCCACCGCAGCGCCCAGGTTCCTCGCACCGAAGGAACTGCCGCCGTACCCCCTCTCGCCCTGGTACGCCGACCGGGTCACCGCCGGCCTGCCCGAGGGCGGCACCGCCTGCGCCCTGCGCGGCCTGCCCCGCAAGGGCGTCTCGCACCGCTCGTTCTGGACCGAACTGGACACCAACGCCCAGCAGGTCACCTTCACGACCAAGAACACCAAGGCGGCGCGTGACCTGGCCGCCAAGCTCCGCGCGTCCGTGCGGGGCTGCGCCGGCCGCTTCCTGGAGCAGAACCCGGGCTCGGAGGCCGACTGGAAGGACTTCGGCGCCCTCGACGTGGAGGAGGGCGCACACGTCTACGGCGTGCACGTCGCACCCCCCGAGTCCGAGCACAACGTCCGGCTCTACGGGATCGGCCGCGACGGCCGAACCGTCACCGTCGTCGAGTGGGGCCAGATGGGGACCCTCGACCGGATCCCGCTGAAGGCCTTCAAGAAGACCACGCGGACCGCCGTGAACAAGCTGTACCGCTGACGCCGCCACGCGGCCCGCGGACACCGGCGGCGGGGCCCCGGGGGGAGCCCCGCCGCCGAAGCGGCACCACATCCGTCACAGCGGCTCGACGCGGGTGAGCCCGCCGGCGTCGAGCCGCAGCCAGCTCGTGACGCCGATGCCCCGCAGGAACGGCAGGTCGTGGCTCGCCACGACCAGTGCCCCCTCGTAGGAGGCCAGCGCCGTCGTCAACTGCCGTACGCTCGCCATGTCCAGGCTGTTCGTCGGCTCGTCGAGCAGCAGCAGCTGCGGCGAGGGCTGGGCGAGCATCAGCGCCGCGAGCGAGGCCCGGAACCGCTCCCCGCCCGACAGCGAACCGGCCGCCTGGTCGGCCCGTCCCCCACGGAACAGGAAGCGGGCCAGCGACGCGCGGATGCGGTTGCCCGTCGCCTCCGGGGCGAACCGCGCCACGTTGGCCACGACCGACAGCTCGTCGTCCAGGACGTCCAGCCGCTGCGGCAGGAAGCGCAGCGGCACGTGCACCTGCGCCTCGCCCGCCGCCGGGGGGAGTTCGCCGCTGATCGTGCGCAGCAGCGTCGTCTTCCCCGCGCCGTTCCGGCCGACCAGCGCGATCCGTTCCGGGCCACGCAGCTCCAGGTCCCCGGCCGGCGCCCCGTACGCCGTCCGCAGGGAACGCAGCGTCAGCACGTTCCGGCCGGCGGGCACCGCGGTGTGCGGCAGGTCGACGCGGATCTCGTCGTCGTCACGCACCGCCTCCACGGCCTCGTCCAGCCGCTCCTTCGCCTCCGCCAGCCGTTCGGTGTGCAGCACCCGGTGCTTGCCCGCCGACACCTGGGCGCTGCGCTTGCGCAGTTTCATGACGGCGCGCGGCTCCCGCTTGGAGTCGTACATCTTCTGCCCGTACCGCACCCGGCGGGCCAGTTTGACGTTGGCGTCGGCCAACTCCCGCTTCTGTCGCCGCACATCGGACTCCGCGACGCGCAGCATGCGCTCGGCGGCCTCCTGCTCGACGGCCAGGGCCTCCTCGTAGACGGCGATGTCGCCCCCGTACCAGCGGACCCCGCCGTCGCGCAGCTCGGCGATCCGGTCCACGTGCCGGAGCAGTTCGCGGTCGTGGGAGACGACCACCAGCACGCCGTTCCAGGCCGCGACCGCCTCGTGGAGCCGCTGCCTGGCCGCCAGGTCCAGGTTGTTGGTCGGCTCGTCGAGCAGCAGCACGTCCGGACGGCGCAGCAGCAGGGCCGCCAGCCGCAGCAGGACGCACTCGCCGCCCGACAGTTCGCCGACGACCCGGTCGAGGCCGACGTGACCCAGCCCGAGGCCGTCCAGTCCGGCGCGGGCCCGCTCCTCCACGTCCCAGTCGTCGCCGACCGCCGCGAAGTTCTCCTCGCGCACGTCGCCGGCCTCGACGGCGTGCAGCGCGGCCCGCGCGTCCGCGATGCCCAGGGCCTCGTCCACCCGCAGCGCGGTGTCCAGGACGACGTCCTGCGGCAGGTAGCCGACCTCGCCGGCGACGCGAACCGTCCCTTCGACGGGCGTCAGTTCGCCCGCGAAGAGCCGCAACAGGGTGGACTTCCCCGAGCCGTTGAGCCCGATGAGGCCGGTGCGGCCCGGGCCGACGGCGAGCTGGAAACCGTCCAGGACGGGAGTGCCGTCCGGCCAGGCGAAGGAGAGGTCGGTGCAGGTGATGGAGATCGTGGGATGTCCCATGTGTTCCTCCGGGGTGCTCGTGAATGACGACGGGTCGGCACACGGGGACACCGGAAGGCGGGCGCTGCACGCAGGCGGCTGCTCACGGCCGAGGTCGCACACGGGCCCGCGCGGACGCCGGTTCGGCGAGCCGCGGACACGGTGTCCCTGACCTCAGAAGAGCAACGGCCTTCTCCAATCGGACGGTGGCAGGCCGGAGCAGAAGCTACGCCGGTGCCGGGGCCCCGGCAACGCATTTACCGGGCGCCCGGTCCGTGGGAGTGTGACGCCGTGACCTCCCGGACCACCGCGCCCGACGGCCGCGTCGCCTCCGTCCTCCGCTTCACCACCGAGCTCGTGGCCTGGGTCGCGACCCCGTGGGCCCTGGCCGGGCACTCCTGGCCGCTCGCCGCGCTCTCGGTGGTCGTGCTCGTCGGCCTGCCGACGGTGTTCGCCACCCCCGGCGACAAGGCGCAGGTGATCGTCCCCGTCCCCGGCGCGGTGACCGTCGCGCTGGTGCTGCTGCAGCTCGGCGCGGCCGTCGTCTCCTCCTGGGCGGCCTGGCCCGCCCCGGTCGCGGTGCTGGTCGGGGTCCTCGCGGCCGCCACCGTCGTGGCCGAGATCCCCCGCTGGCGGTGGCTGACCGGGAATGGATTTGGTCCTGGCGCCGACACCCCGTAAGGTTGCGTTCAACGACGCGGGGTGGAGCAGCTCGGTAGCTCGCTGGGCTCATAACCCAGAGGTCGCAGGTTCAAATCCTGTCCCCGCTACTGAAGCCGAGGGCCCGGTGCATCAGCACCGGGCCCTCGGTCTTTGCCTGCCCGTGCGTGTCCGGCCGTGCGCTCAGCGTTTGCGGAGCGGCTCGTAGGGCGGGACGTCGCGACCCGGCTGCCAGTGCGCGCCCTGGCGGATGTGCCGGACGATCACCACCAGGTCGGTGCCGGCGGCGAGCGCCAGCAGACCGAAGAAGACGGCCCACCCGGTACGCCCCAGGTCGGCGAAGAGCACCGTTCCCGCGATCGCCCAGACCAGCCCGAAGGCCGCGAGTGCGAGCCGCATCCGCAGTGCGCTGCGAGCCCGCAGGGGCTCGTTCCCGCTCCGTCCCATGCGCATGGAAAACGCCTCCTCATCCGGTTCGTACCCGGCTACGCTCGTCCCATGACATGGCGACATTGATCCTCACCGCAGTCACCACTGGCGCGCAGGCTCTACGCCTACGCCTTCCTCGAGGACCTGATCCCGCTCTACCCGGTCTACGCGGTGCTCTTCGCGGGCGCCGGGCTGTCCGAGGCGGGGATCTCCTCGCTGTTCGCCGTGTGGTCCCTCACGGCGTTCCTGCTCGAGGTGCCCTCGGGCGTATGGGCCGACCGCTTCTCCCGGCGTGCCCTGCTCACCCTCGCGCCGCTGCTGGCCGGGGCGGGCTTCACGCTGTGGACCCTGTGGCCGTGCTACGCGTCCTTCGCCGCCGGGTTCGTCCTGTGGGGCGCCGGGTCCGCGCTGCGGTCCGGGGCGCTGCAGGCCCTGGTGCACGAGGAGCTGACCCGCGTCGGCGCGGCCCACGCGTACGCCCGCCTCACCGGCCGGGCGCAGGCCCTCGGCACCACGGCGGCCCTGGCCGCGACCGCGCTGGCGGGGCCGCTCCTCGCGGCCGGCGGCGACCGCGCGGTCGGGCTGGTCAGCGTCGCGGTGACCGTGCTGACCGCGCTGGCCGCCCTCGCGCTGCCCGAACCCCGGGCACGCGGCGCGGGTGCCGACGAGGGCGGCGGCGCGGCCTCGTACGCCGGGCTGCTGCGCGAGGCCCTCGACCACGCCCGGCACACCCCCGGCGCCGGGCGCATGGTGGCCGTCGTCTCCCTGGTGGCCGGCGCGACCGCACTGGACGAGTACGTCCCGCTGCTCGCGCAGGCGACGGGCGTGCGGCCGTCCTTCGTCCCGCTGCTCGTGCTCCTGGTGACCGCGGGGGCCACGGCCGGCGGCTGGCTCGCCGGCCGCGGCACTCGCTGGGCCCCGCTCGCACCGGCCGTCGCCGTGGTGTGCCTGACCGCGGGCGCGGCCGGCACGCACCCGGCCGGCCTGGCACTGGTGGCCGCGGCCTTCGGCCTCCTCGACTGGGCGACGACGGCCGCCGACGCCCGCCTCCAGGACCGCATCACCGACCGCACCCGTGCGACGGTCACCTCCCTGGCGGGCCTGGGCTCCGAGGCCGGATCGCTCCTGCTCTTCGGCTGCTGGGCCCTGGGTTCCCGCTGGTCCGGGCCGGGTCCGCTGTTCGCCCTGGCGGCGCTGCCGCTGCTGCTTCCTGTGCTCCTGCTGTGGCGGTGCAACATTTTCCCACCCTCACGACGTCAGTGAGGTGAAGGCGATGCCGAAGGACGATGGGGTGGGGGCATGCACGAGGACCGTACGAAGGACTTCCTGGACTTCGCGAGGACCCGCGCCGCACATCTCTTCCGGTCGGCCTGCCTGCTCACCGGCGGTGACACCCATCTCGCCGAGGACCTCGTGCAGGAGACCCTCGGCAGGCTGTACGTCACCTGGTGGCGGGTGTCCCGGGTGGGCAACCCCGCCGGGTACGCCCAGACCGTGCTCGTCCGCACCTTCCTCAGCCACCGGCGACGGCGCAGCAGCAGCGAGTCCCCCACGGGCGAGCTCCCCGACGTGCCCGCGGGCGCCGGCGGCTCCGACAGCGACACGGCCCTGCTGCGGCTGACCCTCCTGGACGCGCTCGCCCGGCTGGCGCCGAAGGACCGCGCGGTCGTCGTCCTGCGCTACTGGGAGGACCGGAGCATCGAGGAGACCGCCGACGCGATGCGGGTCAGCTCGAGCGCCGTGCGCAGCCGGTCGGTCCGTGCCCTCGCCAGGCTCCGCGAACTGCTCGGCGACAGCCTCGCGGAACTCGTCTCCTCCCACTGACTCACCCCCCACCGGCTTCCCCTTCCCTCACGACCTCTCCTCTCCTCCGGACGGTGGTTCACCATGCCCTTCGAAGACGACCTCGGCGCCGCTCTGCGGAGCACCGGCGACAGTTTCAGTACCGACAACCGCGCCCTCGTCGCGGCCGGCCTCGCGCAGGGCCGCAGCGCCCGCCGCCGCCGCACGGCCGCCGTCGCGGGCACCGTCGCCGCCGTGGCGGCAGTGGGTGTGACGGCGGCGCTGGTCGCGCCCGGCGGTTCCGCGGGGGACACGGGCCCCTCGGCGCCGAGCGGCCCCCAGGCGACGCACGGGAGCGCCGAGGACTTCGGCGCGACACCCGAGGAGAAGAAGCTGCTCCGGCTCTTCGGAGGCCTGCTGCCCAAGGGCGGGTTTCTCAGCGGCCGCGCCGTGGGGCCGCAGGATGATCCGAGGGCCCGGCCCTCCTCGTTCGCCGAGGTGGTGTGGGACGACGGTCACGGCGCTTCGACGATCTCCGTCGGCCTGGACCTCGCCGACCAGTCGGGGCAGGACCTGACCGAGTGTCCCGACCTGGCGTTGATGAAGCAGGGCACGACGTGCCGGCGCTCCGAACTGCCCGACCGTTCGGTGCTGGTGGTCATCAAGACCTGGGAGTACCAGGACGAGCGCGAGGGCCCCGAGAACTGGCAGGCCATCCTGACCACTCCCGACGGGCGGCGCATCTGGGCCAACGAGTGGAACGCCCCGGAGGAGAAGGCGAAGGAGACCAGCAGGGACGACCCGCCGCTGGACGTCGCGCAGCTCACCGCACTTGTGCGGGCACCCCGGTGGAACAGCGTCTTCGACGCATTCCCTGCGTCGTCGGGGGCGCCCT
This sequence comes from Streptomyces sp. PA03-6a, assembly GCF_033792765.1. Taxonomy (NCBI): domain Bacteria; kingdom Bacillati; phylum Actinomycetota; class Actinomycetes; order Kitasatosporales; family Streptomycetaceae; genus Streptomyces; species Streptomyces sp. PA03-6a. Next base: position 7,741 of record NZ_JARAVK010000065.1, read on the forward strand.
CGGGCGCGAGCGGTTCCGTCGAGCCGAGGGGCACGGAGATCCTGAAGCGCCTCAAGGCCGTCATGCCGGCGGGCCTGAAGATCACCGCGCCGGTGGGGGAGGACGGCTACGCCCACATCACCGTGGACGACGGCCACGGGCCCACGCTCGTCGAGGTCAACGTCCAGCACTGGGCCGAGGAGGACTTCGGGGACCTGCAGTTCTCCGACCCCCAGACCCTGCCCGACGGCACCAAGGTGCAGACCACTCAAGGGGCGGGGGACAAGGGCGGGGCCGGGATCCAGCAGTGGACCGCCGACACCCTGCGGCCCGACGGGCTGCGGGTCGTCATCTCGGAACTCAACTCCGGTGGCTACCACCGGCCTCCCACGCGCACCACGCCCGCCCTCGGCATGGACGCCCTCGTGAAGGCGGCGACCGACCCCCGGTGGAAGTCGCTCGGATGATCACCCGGGCGGCCCGCCCGGCGGGCCGCCCGCCGTGGGGTCGGTTAGCGTCGCCGGTGGCCCCACGGGATTCCACGAGTCGCTGCTGACGGGGGGACAGCAGGCCTAGAATCCGGGACTGTTGCAGTGTCCACCGACCCGTTCAGGGGGAGCGCGCATGTCCCACCTCCCGTCCAGACGTGCGATGTTGCGGACGGCGGCGACGGCCGCGGGCGCCGTGGTCGTCGGATTCGACCCCGTGGGCCGCAGTTGGGCCGTGGCCGCGACGGCCGCGGACCGGGCGGACGGCACGCTGGTGGGGCTGCCCCACCTGGACGGGACGCTGTTCACCGACGACGCCTCGCTCGGCGCCGCCGCGGACGACTTCGGGCACATCGTGCACCGCAGGCCGGTCGCGGTGCTGCGTCCGGGGTCCGTCGACGACGTCGTCGCCATGGTGCGCTTCTGCAACCGGCACGGGCTGAAGGTGGCGCCGCGCGGCCAGGGCCACGGCACCTTCGGTCAGGCGCAGGTCGACGGCGGGCTGGTCATCGAGACCACGCCCCTGGCGGGGATCGGCCCGGTCGGACCGCACAGCCGTACCGTCACGGTCGGCTCCGGGGCCACGTGGAGCGAGGTCACCAGGGCCACCCTGGCGCACGGGCTCACGCCGCCCGTCTTCACCGACTACCTCGAACTCTCCGTCGGCGGCACGCTGTCCGTGGGCGGACTCGGCGGGCAGAGCCACCACCACGGCGCCCAGGTCGACAACGTCAGCGAACTGCACGTCGTCACCGGGGCGGGCGAGTCGCTGCGCTGCTCCCCGTCGCGGCACCGGGACCTGTTCGAGGCGGTGCTGGCGGGCCTGGGGCAGTGCGCCGTCATCGTGTCGGCCACGCTGCGCCTGGTGAAGGCCCCTACGACGGTCCGGCACTACCTGCTGCCGTACCACGACCTCGGCACCTTCCTCGCCGACCAGCGACTGCTGGTCACCGACGGCCGGTTCGGCTACGTCGAGGGCCAGGTCGTCCCGGACGCGAACGGCGCGTTCCGCGGCTACGTCCTGGAGGCGGTCTCGTACGACGCCTCGCCCGACGACGCCGCGCTGCTGGCGGGGCTGCACCACGACACCGCGGGCGTGCAGACCGAGGACCTCGGCTACTTCGCCTTCCTCGACCGGCTCGCGGCCTCGGTGGCGGCGCTCAAGGCCGCCGGCCTGTGGGACTTCGCCCACCCCTGGCTCAACCTGCTCATCCCCGGGGAGAAGGCCGCCGCCGTGGCCGGCGGCATCCTCGACGCGCTCACGCCGGCCGACCTGGGCCCCGGTGTCGTGCTGCTCTACCCGCTGCTGCGCGAGCGCCTGCACCGCCCCCTGCTGCGGGCCGGCCAGGACCCCGTCCCGTACCTGCTCGCCGTGCTGCGCACCACCCCGCCGCAGGACACCGCGACGGTCGACCGCCTCCTGGCCGCCAACCGGGCCGCGTACGAGGCCACCCGGGCGGCCGGCGGCACCCAGTACCCGGTCGGCTCCATCCCCTTCGGCCGCGCCGACTGGCGCGCCCACTTCGGCTCCGCGTGGCCCGCCCTGGCGGCGGCCAGGCGACGGTACGACCCCCGGGGGATCCTCGTCCCCGGTCAGGGCATCTTCTGAGCGGGCGGCCCGCCCCGTAAGGTCCCCCCATGGGGAGACACATCGCGTTCGACCGACTGCACAACTTCCGCGACCTGGGCGGCTACCGCACGGCCGGCGGCCGCACGGTCCGCTGGGGGCGGCTCTACCGTTCCGACGCGCTCTCGAAGCTCGGGGGCACGGATCTGGAGCGCTTCGCCGCCCTCGGGGTGCGCACGGTCATCGACCTGCGCTACCCGTTCGAGATCGAGGCCAAGGGGCGCGTCCCGGAGGCCACCGGGGTCGCGTACCACAACCTCAGCATCGAGCACCGGCCCGTCGACCAGACCGCGTTCGGGCCGGAGGTCGAGACGACCGCCTTCTACGCCCGGCTGCACGCGGAGGTCGCGGCCGACGGCGTCAAGGAGTTGGCGCGGGCGCTCGAGGTGATCGCCGCCGACACCAGCGGGCCGCTGGTGTTCCACTGCGCGGCGGGCAAGGACCGCACCGGGTTGCTCGCGGCGCTGGTGCTCGGGCTGCTGGGGGTGTCCGAGGAGGACATCGTCGCCGACTACGCGCTGAGCGACCTGGCCACCGCCCGCCTGCTCGCGGACTGGACGGCGGCCAACCCGGAGCGGAGCCTGCGCTGGCCCGGCTGGGGGAGGGCGCCCGCCGACGCGATGCGGATCTTCCTCGCCGGGCTGACCGCCGAGCACGGATCCGTCGAGGGCTACGCCCGCGCGCGGCTCGGCACGGACGACGCCCTGCTCAGCGCCCTGCGGGAGGTGCTGCTCACCGACTGACCCCCCAACGTGCAACTCATCGGTTGCGCGATACGGCCTTACGTGCAACCCTGGAGTTGCACGTAAGGCTGTCCAGTGACGGAGGAACCATCATGAGCACCCAGACCCAGGACCGGATCGAGCGGGAGATCAGCATCGCGGCGCCGGTCGAGCGCGTGTGGGACGTCCTGACCAGGCCCGAGCACATCGGCCGCTGGTTCGGCGAGGACCTGGGCGGTGGCGGCGCGCCCGCGGACGTGGACCTGCGGCCGGGCGGCACCTTCGAGATCGACCACGGCTTCGGCGTCTACCCCAGCCGCATCGTGAGCGTGGAACCGCCGCGCTACTTCTCCTACCGCTGGGCCACCGCCTTCCCCGGCACGCAGGCCACGGAGGACAACTCCACCCTCGTCGAGTTCACCCTCACCGCCGACGGGGACGGCACCCGTCTGCGGGTCGTCGAGAGCGGCTTCGCGGCCCTCGACATCCCCGAGGACCGCATCCCGTACGCCGGGTACGAGAGCCATGCGCAGGGCTGGGTGGACGTCACGGCCGGACTCGCCGCGTACGTGGAGAAGCTGCCCGCATGACGCAGACCCGTACCGAGGGCGAGGAGGGTACCGAGGGCGAGGAGGACGTCTTCGCCGCGCTGGCCGACCCGATGCGGCGTCGCATCCTGGACGCCATCGCCGAGCACGGTGACACCACTGCCACCGTGCTCGCGGCCGAACTCCCCGTGTCCCGTCAGGCGATCGTCAAGCACCTCACCGTGCTGGACCACGCGGGACTGGTCGCCGGGAGGCGCACGGGCCGCGAGATGCGCTACGCCGTACGGCCCGAGCGGCTCGTGGCGGCGGCGCGGTGGATGGACCGCGTCGCCGCCCGCTGGGACGCCCGGCTGTCGGCCATCAAACGCCTTGCGGAGGAACCCACTTCGCGGGACCCCGGTGTAACCTGAACGCCGTGAACGGGGAGAGGCCGCCGGACAAGTTCTCCGGCCGCATAGGCGACGGTCAGATCAACTGGCAGGTGGGCCTGCTGCTCGTCGTCGTGAACGTGGTGCTGCTCGCGCTGGGCGTGGCCTCCACCTTCTGGTTCTTCGGGCAGGACATCGGCATCGCGGGTCTGTCCGTGGCGCTGCCCGCCATGAGCCTGTGCACCTTCCTGGTGCTCTTCACCGACTCCCGCGACGTGCGCACCGCCGTGATGTCCGCCTTCACGGTCCTCTACTTCGGTTTCGTCGCGGCCTCGTTCAACGACGAGGTCGCACGGGCGATGGCGGACACCTCCGGCTTCCTCGACGACGTGTACGGCAGCTTCAACACCTTCATGATCGTGATGGTGGGCTTCTACTTCGGCGGCAAGACCGCGGAGAAGGTCGTCGAGAAGAAGCACGCCGGCGGGCAGGCCCCCACCGCCGCCCCGCCTGCGGACCCCGTCGGGGACGAGCGCGGCACCGTCACGCCGCTGCCCGCGCCCGCCGCGGCCGCGGACGCCAACCCGGCCTGACCGGCCCGGACGCCACAGCCGGTCCCCGCCGCACCTCGGCGTGGGCGCGTCAGCCGGGGACGATCAGGTCGATGCCGTAGGCCGCCACCGCCAGGCACGCCGCGAAGCACAGGGCCGCCACGGCCAGGGCCGTCTTCTCCTGGGCGTCGCGCGACTGCCCGTCGCGCGGGCTGCCGCCGCCGGCGCGGCCCCATGCGGCGATGCCCAGCGAGAACATCACCACGACGGCGATCGTGATGCCGAGGCTGGCCCCGAACACGCTGCCGAGGTTGCCCCACTGGATGTCCATGCGGATCCGCTCCTCACCGCTACCCGGCCGAGTGGCCGGCGGGGCTCGGCGCCGGCGCACCGGGCCGCGTGTCGTTGACGTTCTCCGCGTTCACCGGGCGACGGCGCGACAGGAGGTAGAAGCCCGCGGCGGCGGTGACGGCCACACCCGCCACGAGCGCCACGCCCAGGTCGCCGTGGCCGGCGACCCAGGCCGCGACCCCGCCCACCGCTGCCGCCGCGGGGAGCGTCAGCACCCAGGACACGGCGATCCGCCCGGCGACCCCCCAGCGCACCTGGGCCAGTTTGCGGCCCAGCCCGGCGCCCAGGATGCTGCCGGTGCAGACCTGGGTGGTGGACAGCGCGAAGCCCAGGTGCGAGGACGCGAGGATCACGGAGGTCGCGCTCGTCTCGGCGGCGAAGCCCTGCGGGGACTCGATGTCGGTCAGCCCCTTGCCCATCGTGCGGATGATCCGCCAGCCCCCCACGTACGTGCCGAGCGCGATCGCCAGCCCGGCGCTCAGCACCACCCACCACGGCGGACCGGAACCGGGCGCCAGCAGTCCCCCCGAGATGAGCGTCAGCGTGATGACCCCCATCGTCTTCTGCGCGTCGTTGGTGCCGTGGGCGAGCGCCACGAGCGAGGCGGAGCCGATCTGGCCGGCCCGGAAGCCGCGCTTCACCTCGTTGCCACGGGTCCGTCTGGTGATCACGTAGGCCAGGTACGTCGCCAGCATCGCCACCACGCAGGCCACGACGGGTGAGGCGACGGCGGGGACCACGATCTTCTCCAGGACCTCGCCGGCGTTGACCGCGGACGCGCCCGCGCCCACCCAGACCGCACCGATCAGCCCGCCGAACAAGGCGTGCGAGGAACTGGAGGGCAGGCCGAGCAGCCAGGTGACGAGGTTCCACAGGATGGCGCCCACCAGCCCGGCGAAGATCATCACGGCGGACACCTTGGCGTCGTCGACGATGCCGTTGGAGATGGTCTTGGCGACCTCCGTGGACAGGAACGCCCCCAGCAGGTTCAGCACACCGGCCACCGCCACCGCCACCCGGGGCGTGAGCGCGCCCGTGGCGATCGACGTCGCCATGGAGTTGGCCGTGTCGTGGAACCCGTTGGTGAAGTCGAAGGCGAGCGCCGTGACGATGACGATGACGATGAGAAAGGAGACAGTGCCCACCGCATACCTCCCACCCGGGTGCGGTGCGGTTCACCGGGCCCTCCGTACCGATGGCGGCTCGGGATTCCAGGCTAGGCGAGGTGCCGGTGGTCCGCATGGCACGGACCGCCGGACGGGCACACCGCCGGAAAATGCCTGGCAGCGGGTGGCCCGCGGCGGGCACGATGCCCGCATCATGGAGAACACCGAGATGCCGTACCGTCTGATCAGGGCTGCGCACACCGAGGACGCCGTGACGGTCTATCAGGCGTACCGTCCCGAGATCGGTGACCACGCCGCGCAGCACGGCCGCTTCCCCGCGAGCTGGAGCCGCTCCCGGATGACGTGGATCAAGCCGTCGTTCCTGTGGATGATGTACCGCAGTGGCTGGGGCCGCAAGGACGGGCAGGAGAGGGTGCTCGCCCTCGACATCAGCCGCGACGGCTTCGACTCGGCGCTCCGGCAGGCCTGCCTGTCGCACTTCGACCGCTCGGTGTACCCCGACCGCGAGACCTGGGCCGGGCGCGTGCGCACCACGCAGGTCCGCGTCCAGTGGGACCCGGAGCGGGACCTCTCCCTGCGTCCGCTGCCGTACCGCTCGCTGCAGCTCGGCCTCACCGGCCGGGCGACGCGCGACTACGCCGACCACTGGATCGTCGGGATCCGGGACGTCACCGCGCTCGCCCACCGCGTCCAGGAGCTCGTGCGCTCCGGCGACCGCGAGGCCGCCGCGGCGCTGCTGCCGCAGGAGCGGCCCTATCCGGTCGACGCGGAGACCGCCGCCGTGATCGGGGCGACGACCGGGCTCAGCGGCCGTCCAGCTCCGCGATGAGCCGCTTCGGAGCGACCACGCGGTAGCTCTCCTCCACCCAGTCGCACAGCAGCTCGGCGGCCGGCGCCTCCCCGGTGAGGGGGACCGTGACCCAGCCGGCCCTGCCGAGGCCGTAGCCGGAGGGCTCGGCGCCGGGGACCGACAGGGCGTGCTCGTGGACCTGGGGGTCCTTGAGCTTGACGTTGATGCCGGGAGGATGACTGCCGTCGCCGGTGCCGAGGAAGACGAAGACCTTCTTGTTGACCTTGACGACGCTCTCGCCCCAGGGGAACTCCTCGGCCGCGCCGGGCAGCGTGAGCGCGAAGGCGCGCACCTTCTCGCGCACGGCGAGCGGGTCGTGGACGGTGGTCACGGGGCCTCCCCGGGGCGGGCGCGGACGGCGGGCGACGGGCACGCGTACGCCCCGATCGTAGGACGGGGGCGTCCCGGATCCCGGGCAGGCGGGCCCCGCGACGCGCGAGGCCCCGCGACGCGCGAGGCGTCGCGGGGCCGGGCCGCGGGGGCCGTACCGGCCCGCTCAGGAGCAGTACTGCGCCTCCTTGCCGATGGCGCGGTACATGCAGTCCGCGTTCTCCAGGAGCAGCAGAACCGCCTCGCGGTTGCGGCTGGTCTGGGCGGGGATCACCTCGTCGGGCGGGTAGAAGCCCGAGGAGCCGTTCGGGCCCGGGTACATCTCGAAGGTGTAAGCCCAGATCCCCTGGTTGCCCCAGAGCCAGTCGTCGATCGACCCGTCGGTGATGTAGAGGTCGCTGGACTGCTCGGGGGTGTAGCCGTTGGTGGCGGCCATGGTGCGGCCGAAGGTGGCGAAGGTGTTGTACTGGTCGGCCGTCATCCCGGTGGTGGTGTTCGCGGTGGTGTAGCCGAAGGGCCACAGCACGAGCTGGCTGTAGGTGTGGAAGTCGATGCCCGCCGTGATCTGCTGCCTGCCGCCGACGACCCGGTCGCGTACGAAGTCCGCGACGAGCCTGACCTCGGGTGCGGACTCGGGGGATGCGCCGCGGTAGGTCTCGCTCGACTTGGTGCCGGAGGAGCCGCCGCAGCAGCCCCACCGGTAGTTCCAGTTGCGGTTGAGGTCGGTGCCGACGGCGGAGGAGCCGGAGTTGGGCTGGCGGTTCTTGCGCCAGCTGCGGTAGGAACCGGTCGCGATGTCGTACTCGCCGCCGTCCGGGTTGAGGTCCGGGATGATCCAGATCTCGCGGGAGTCGACGATGCCCTTGATGCGGCTGTCGGTGGCGTAGGTGTCGCCGAACTGGTGCAGCAGGTAGAGCGCCATCTCGACGGTGAGGTGCTCACGGGCGTGCTGGTGGTGGGTGAAGAGCACCTCGGGCTCGGCCTCGTCGGTGCCGACGTTGTCGCTGACCTTGACGGCGACGATGTTCCGGCCGCCGTAGGAGGTGCCGATGACCTGCTGCCTCATGATGGCGGGATGCGCGGCGACCAGGGCGTTGATCTCCGCGGTCATCTCCGCGTGGTTGTGGTAACCGGAGTCGGAGCCGGGGAAGTCCAGCACCGAGGCGCCCCCGTCGGCGCCGCGGTCGCCGTCGCTCCCGGCGGGCGGACCGGGGAGCGCGGTGAGGCGGTAGCCCTCGGAGCGGAGTGCGGCCGCCTGGGCGGCGTTCGCGGTGACGACGGTGGAGTGGGTGCGGGCGGCGTCGATCGACACGCCGTGGGCGGCGAGCGTGGTGCGGGCGGCGACGGTGCCGGTGCCGGCCACCTCGTACTGTCGGACGACCTCGTCGGCGGCGGCCGCGACGGGACGGCCGCCGGCTGTGGACGGCGAGGCGTCGGCCTGGACGGCGAGCGAGGTCGCCAGGGCGCAGGCGAGCAGTGCGGCGGTGACCGTCGCCCGTCGGCCCGTTCGGGGGATGTGCATGGACGTCCTCCTGGGTGTGGGGGTAGCGCAGGAGTTCGACCCGATCGTGCGGTGGTGGCATGAGCGCGTCAAGATGCGTACGGTGCCTTCGGCTGTGAACGCCCGGAACCCTCCGGTGGATTGGCCGGTGGGCCGCCCTGAGAGGTCCTGCGTGACGCCGGTACGATCGGCGCAATGCCCGGACGTAGCGCAGAGGCAGGCGCACTGTCTTGCCAAGACGGATCACGCCGGTTCGAATCCGGCCGTCCGGGCAGTCCGTGACACATGGGGCCCGTAGGGCAGAGGCAGACCCGCCGCCCTCTCAAGGCGGATACGCCGGTTCGAATCCGGCCGGGCCCCCGATAGGATCATCGCAATGCCCGGATGTAGCGCAGAGGCAGGCGCTCCGTCTCCACAACGGGATCACGCCGGTTCGAATCCGGCCGTCCGGGCAGTCGGAGCACACGGGTCCGTAGCGCAGAGGCAGGCGCCACCACCTTCGCAAGGCGGATCACGCCGGTTCGAATCCGGCCGGACCCACCAGGCAGTGCCGGACGTCGGGCAGGGGCAGTGGGGGACACGGGCGACATCACCGAGGCCGAACTCGCCGTCTTCGACGCGGTGGTCGGCAAGCTGCGCGCGCTGCCCGTCGATGATCCGGTACGGCTGAGGGCCGAACAGGTGGCCGCGTCCTTCGCCCGGGACGGACGGCTGCGGCGCAGGAAGACCCGGCGGGACGACCGGGCCGTGGCGGACGCCGAGGTCGTGGCGGCCACCGCGACCGGTGCGCGGGAACGCCGCGAGGACGCGCCCCTCGACGCCGCCGGAGAGGGCGGCAACGCGGGGGAGTTCGCCAGACCCCGCCGCTGCTACGTCTGCAAGTCCTTGTACCGGCAGGTGGATGCCTTCTACCACCTGCTCTGCCCCGCCTGCGCCGCGGACAACACCGCACGCCGGCGCCTGCGTACCGACCTCGGCGGCAGACGCGTGCTGCTGACCGGCGGCCGCGTCAAGATCGGCTTCCAGCTGGCTCTGATGATGCTGCGCGACGGGGCCGAACTCCTGGTCACCAGCCGCTTCCCCCGGGACACGCTGCGCCGCTTCACCGAGGCGCCCGGCAGCGAGCAGTGGCTCCACCGGCTCACGGTCGTCGCCGTGGACCTGCGCGACCCCCGTCAGGTCGTCGGCCTGTGCGAACGGCTCCGCGAGACAGGGGAGCCGCTGGACATCCTGGTCAACAACGCGGCCCAGACCGTCCGGCGGCCGCCCGAGTCGTACGCGGCCCTCACCGCGGGCGAGCGCGCGCCGCTGCCCGCCGGGCCGCGGCCGGGGGCCATGCTCACCGCTCCGGGTTTCGGCACCGCCCGGGCGCTGCCGGCGGCCGCCGGTCCCACCGCCGAACTCCTGCTGGCCGGGACCGACGAGGCCGGGCTCCTGCCCGACACCGCCCCGGAGAACTCCTGGTCGGCGGAGCTCGGCGGCCTCGACCCGGCCGAGGTGCTGGAGACCCAGCTCGTCAACTCCCTCGCCCCGGCGCTGCTCTGCGACCGCCTGCTGCCGCTGCTGCTGGCCTCCCCGCGGCCGCGCCGCTACATCGTCAACGTCACCGCGGTCGAGGGGCGCTTCACGGTGCGCAACAAGACCGCCGGCCATCCGCACACCAACATGGCCAAGGCCGCCCTCAACATGCTGACCCGCACCAGCGGACCCGCACTCGCCACGCAGGGCGTCCACATGTGCAGCGTCGACACCGGCTGGATCACCGACGAGAACCCGCTGCCGAAGAAGAGCCGGCTGGCAGACCGGGGCTTCCGCACCCCGTTGGACGTCGTGGACGGCGCGGCCCGGGTCTACGACCCGATCGTGCGGGGAGAGGCCGGGCACCCGCTCTCCGGCGTCTTCCTCAAGGACTACCAGGAAGCCGAGTGGTGAGATGACGGACGACCGGCCCCCGTACGCGGGCGTCCCCGAGATCGTGCCGCGCCCGCACGCCGACCTCGAACCGCTGCTGGGCTGGCTGCGCGGCGGCGAGGGCGTGGCCGAACGCCGGGACTTCCCGGCCGGCACCGCCCTGCCCGACGGGCGCCTCGACCTGTGCAAGCAGGCGCTGGGCCCGGAGGGGGCGGCCGCCGTCGCCGAGGCCCTGCGTCAGGCACCCGCCACCGGTGCCGTACGCCACCTGCTGCTCGGCACCGACGGACTGGGGGACACGGGCGCCGCCGCCGTCACCGAACGCGCCGGGGGCACCGGAGTCGAGACGCTCTACCTGGGCTGCAACGGCATCACCGCGGGTGGCGCCTGCCGCGTCGCGGACAACCTGCGGGCCTCACCGCAGGCCGTCACCGGGGTCTGGCTGAAGCGCAACCCGCTCGGCGGCGGCGCGGGCGAGGCGGGTGCCGGACTCGTCGAGTCGGCACGGTCGTTGCGCACCCTGGACCTCGTACAGACCGGACTCGACGCCGCGGGCCTCGCCGTACTGGCCGACGCCCTGGTCGTCGCCGCCCGGTCGGGACGAGCCGTGGAGCGGCTGTTCGTCGGTGGCAACGCGCTCGGCACGGCCGGAGCCGCTTGCCTCGGGACCGTCATCACGGCAGGAGCGGTTGCCGAGTTGTACGTATCGGCCGCCGGCCTCGGCGACGAGGGCGCCCTCGTGCTCGCCGAGGCCCTCGCCCGGGCGCCGCACGGCCGGCTCACCCGGCTCTCCGTGGCCAGCAACGGCATCGGACCGGTGGCCTGCGCCCGCCTGGTCACCGCCGCGACGGCCGCGGGTGTGGAACTCCTGGACCTGGGACGGGTCAAGGCCGCCCGCGTCCTCGGCGCCGCGGACAACCAGGTCGACGTCGAGGCGGCCACGGCGATGGCCGCGGCACTCACCTCGGCGCCGCACCGGCTGACCCATCTCGTGCTGACCCACACCGGAATGCGCAGCCGGGAGGCGCACCGTCTGCTCGACGCCGCCCCGGCGGCGGCGACCGCGACCCGCTACGTCCTCGGCAAGGGCATCGCGACCAGCGTCCGGCGGCGGCTGGACGCGCTCAGCGCGCACCTGCCTTCGCCGGCCGTGCCCGAGGACGTCGCCGCCGTGCGCAGCGTCCACCGCACCGCGCGCTGATCAGCGGGGCATGCGGGCGAAGGTCTCGATCCAGAAGCGCTGCGTCTGCTCCGAGGCGCCCACCAGGTAGGTCGAGCGCAGCTTGGGCGGCAGCAACGCCACCAGCCGGGCGACGGCCTTGCGGTGCCGCTTGAGCTGGGACAGCTCCGCGTTGGCGATCACCTGGTGGACGACGTCGCTCTCGTCGTTGCCCTCCCCGGACTCCTCCCGGGCCCGCCGCAGCCGTGCCTCCCAGGCGTCCACGTCCCGCGCCAGTTCCCGCAGCCCGGTCACCGAGCGGTTGGCGAGCCGGTCGACCAGTGCGGTCAGCGGCACCGGGGCGTACTCGCCGTCGCCGAGGTAGACGGTCGCCATCTGCAGGGGCAGACCGCGCTGGTGGAGCTTGATCAGCCGCTCGATGGTGCGCTTGGTGATCCAGGCGCGGCCGTCGTCGTCGATGTCGTGCTTCCACCACTCCAGCACGGTCTCGGCGAGGCTGCCGTACCGCGCGATCAGCCACTCGTTGGCCGGGATGTCGCCCGGCTCGACGGTGAGCGAGGCCGTGAAGCGCGTCGCCTGGGCGATGTTGTTGCGGGACACCATCAGCCGGCGGCCCAGATGGTACGGCGGGTTCTGCACCGCTATCTGGGCACGCAGGTTCTCGATCGGGCGCCCCGCCAGCGACCACTCCTGCGTGATCTCCATCAGTTTGGCGAACGCGGCCTTGTCCTTGGGCCGGTTGTACTCGTCCCAGACGATCGCCTTCGCCTCGCTCCCGGTGAACTTCTGCGCCAGCAGGGTGTCCAGCGAGCCGTCCCGGTCCGGGACGGGCGCGCACAGGTCCTCGACGTTGGTGACCGGCAGCGAGAAGTACAGCGGGTCACGGCCCAGGTCCTCGCGCAGCGTCTCGCGCACCACCTCGGTCTTGCCGCAGCCGGGCGGCCCCTGGAGCAGCACCGTCCACCGGTTGCGCAGTGCCGCCCGCACCACCGAGCGCACCGGGTCCGGCACGGTCGCCGGGTTGGGCACGCCGAGCTCCGCGGCGATCCGGTCCAGGATCTCCGACGTCCGGTCCTGCCCCGGCCTGCCGTCCGGCCGGGGCTCCGCCAGGCGCAGCCGCTCGCCGCCCACCAGCGGCAGCCCCCAGCGCAGCGGGAACCCCTCCCGCGCGTTGGCGAGGACGTGGTCGAGGGTGCGCGGGGAGAGCAGCTCGCGGACCGCCGGGCCGAGCGACGCCCACAGGGCGAAGACCCCGTTCAGGTCCCAGTCCCGGTACTCCTCGGCGAGCTTGCGCCGCCACGCCGTGTCGTTGGCGGTCACCCGCACCGTGACCATGCGGTCGAGGACGGCCAGGTCGCCGCGGCGCGCGGCCGTCTCGGACAGCGACTCGTTGTCGCTGAGGAACACCCCGACGCAGCCCAGCGCCCGCAGGTCGTACTCGCCGAGCGTCCAGTTGCAGGCGATCTGCATCAGCTGCGACTGGATCGTCTCGCCGGCCTGCAGCGAGTCGTCGATGAGCAGCACGAACGGACGCCCCGGCCGTAGCTGGCTCATCACCAGCTGGCGCAGCACCAGTTCGTCCGAGTGCGGGTCGCGGACCGGCGCGTTCACCAGGAGGTCGTCCGGGGTGAGGTTGGCGGCGGGCACGTAGACCAGCTCGGCGTGCGGATGGGCCTCGGCGACGTGCGAGAAGAACGTCGAGGTCTTGCCGATGCCGTGCTCACCGAAGACCTGCCCCGTCTGCCCCATGTCGATCATCGCGTCGATGAACGACTCCAGCCGGGAGGCCTCCGGCCGGCCCTCGGGCGGCCGTGGATAGGTGGCGTTGGCCTGCCAGGGCCGGGGGCCGGCCGTGGCGGTCGCCGCGGTGGTGGTCATTTCGCTCCTGTCGTCACGCGGTGGCAGGCCATGGGCGGGGTGTGGGCGTCGGGCCAGTCGTCGCCGCCCTCGGTGATCAGCCATATCCACTTGTCGGGCTCCTGCGGCGTGATGTGCGGGGCGTAGCCGTCGGTCAGTACGACCACCGCGTCCGGACGCTCCTCGAAGCGCCGCCCGTTCACCTCGGTACGGCCCTCCACGTAGTCGGCCACGGCCTGGAAGCTCGTGCCCCCGCCGCCGTACACCCGCTCGCCGGGGGCGAAGGGCATCACGACGCCGTCGAAGGAGAGCCAGTGGGCCTCCACGCCGTCGATCCGCCCGACGAGTTCGGTCAGCCAGGTGATGACGGAACCCGGCATGGACCCCGAGGTGTCGTAGGCGATGACCAGCACCTTGTCGCGCACGGGGCCGCGCCGCGACAGCATCGGGTCGTGGCCGAGCGCCGCCAGCAGCGCGCCCCGCTTCTTCGGGTAGACCAGCCGCTCGCCCACGCGCAGCTTCGAGGCGACCACGTCGACCAGCCACCGCTGCCACCAGTCCACCCGCCGGGTCCTGACGGTCTCGCCGCGCAGCGTCCCGGCGCCCAGCTGTCCCCACAGCCGGGCCGTGCGCTCCGAGGCGTCCTCGGTGCGGCCCATGAGGTCCAGCAGCTCGCGCTCGGCTCCGGTGTGCCCGCGGCGCGCGGCCAGCAGCGAGTTCAGCAGGGAGGAGGAGACCAGTGCGTCGATGGTGCCCTGGTCGCCCGGTACGCCCTCACCCTCGAGGTGCACGCACGACGACGTCAGGGGCACCGGCGGGTGCTTCATCCGCTTGAGCTCGGTGTAGACGCCCATGTCGGTCTCGACGAACTCCGCATAGGACAGGGGTGTCAGCCCCTGCTCCGTCAGATCCCGCTCGTACGCGGCGTGGACCTCGTGCGGATCGACGCCCGTCGGCCGGCCGTCCCGCAGCGGCAGGGCCTGCCGCCGCAGGCGGACCAGCGCCACGTGGTTGATCGCCACCTCCGCCGCGGTGGAGAAGACCGGGTCCTCCCGCAGTGCGGGCTCGGCGAACAGATGCCGGTGCACCACGTGCCGGGCCTCGTGGAAGAGGACGAACTTGACCCCGTCCAGCCCCAGGTCGACGAAGAACGCGGGGTTGTACAGCAGGAGGACCGAGCCGTCCCCCGAGGCCACCACCGCCGCGGTGTCCACGGCCGTGGTCGGGATCTGGTGCGGGCACTTGGCGTACAGCCAGGACGCGACCGCCGACTCGGTCAGCCCGAAGTCCAGCAGCGCGGCCTCCTTCAGCCGCTCGGCCTCCGCCACGACGACCGGATCCGCCGGATGCCACTGCTCCAGCGCCCGCCGGTCGGCGAGGTCGACCACGGGTCGTCGCCCGCGCTCGTCGAATCCCATGTCGGCCCCCCACGTTCGTGCCCCGGACCCTCCTGGTCCCTTGGTGACTCAGTGTTACCAGAGGCCACTGACAACGGGCCGTCGGCTCCCTCCCCGGCGCCCCCTGCGATCGCCCCCGCCGTCGAGATCAGCTCCGGCAGCGTGCCCGTGAACGTCGGCAGGAGCTGCGTCAGCACCGCCCACGCCTCGGTGTTGCCGCCCAGCTCCGCGCGCACCAGCGGCCGCAGCGCGTCGGCGGCCTCCGGCAGCCGCAGCGGGAACGCCCAGCGGCCCATGGCCAGGACGTGCAGGGCGTCGCGTGCCGGACGCGTGCCGGTCGCGTATGCCGCCGGGCCGTCCACCACGCCCGCGTCGCGGAGCCGGTTGGTGAACTTGCGGTGCGTGCCGAACTGCGTGCGCAGCTCCGGCGGGCAGTCGGGGCGGATCGCCAGTGCCCAGCGGGCGTAGCCCGGCAGCGGCTGCTCACGGTCGGCCTCGGCCACCGCGGCCCAGTCGTCCCGCCCCACCGTCAACGCGGCGGCTCGGCCCTGGGACATGCCCGTCACGGCACGCAGCGCGGCGACCAGCGCCTCCGGCCCGGCCGGCAGGGCGAGTTCCGGCGCCGGAAAGTGCGCGAGGTCCGCGTGCACCTGCACTCGTCGGGAGCGATCCGGTCCGTACGGAAGGCCGTTGAGGATGTCGTACCGGACGCGGTCGTCGGTCCGCCAGTGGTGGTACACCAGCGCGTTGGTCCGGGGATCGTCCTCCTGCAGGATCCACCAGAGCACCGACGCCGGCAGGTTGTGCCACGACGGGCCCCACATCAGGTGCTCCGGGGGCTTCGCGACGGCCGCCGGATCCTCCTCCGGCACACCCGTCCGGCTCCGCGCACGCGCGGCGAGCGCCGGGTCGACGAGACCCAGCAGGAAGCCCAGTCCGCCGGCGGACACCCCCTCGTTCAGCATGCCGTGATCGTCTCACCCGGCACCGACAGGGGGCGACTCAGATTCCGCGGCGCAGCACCCCGTCCAGGACCGCCGACCACTCGCGGACGATGCCCGCCCGGCGGGCGCTGTCGTCGCTGAGGAGGTTCGCCAGCCCCAGGCCCCGGGCCATGTCGAGGGTGGCCTGGACGGTCTCCCTGACCCCGGCCACCGCCTCGTCCGCGCCGAGCATCTCCACGGCGAGCCGGTGCGCCTCCCGCCCGATGCGCGCCTCCAGCGAGGTGACCCGGGGCCGCAGTTGCTCCTCGTTCGCCGCGGCGACCCACAGGTGCAGGGCGGCCCGGAAGATCGGCCCCGTGTAGAGGTCGACGACCATGCCGACCACGGCGTGCGTGCGGGGCACGCCGTCGCGGGGGAGGGCGTGCGCGTGCTCGCGCAGGGCGACCAGCCACTGTTCGGCGACGAACTCGATCGCCCCGGTGAACAGGTCCTCGCGGGTGGGGAAATGGTGCTGGGCCGCGCCCCGCGACACCCCCGCGCGCTCGGCGACCACGGTCACCGTGCTGCCCGCCCAGCCGCGTTCGGCCAGGCAGGCGACGGCGGCCCCCAGCAGCCGCTGCCGGGTGGCGCGGCTGCGGTCCTGCTTGGGCATACGGGTGCCGGCGCTCACAGCGCCCATGGTGCGGCCCGCCGTTCGAGGAACGCCCGCATCCCCTCCGCTGCCTCGGGCGAGCCGAACAGCCGGGCCGACCGCTCGGTCAGCTGCGCCGCGTCCCGGTCGAAGACGCGCAGCACGGCGGCCGTCGTCAGCGCCTTGGACTCCGCGAGCCCCTGCGGCGAGGCCGCGCGCAGCCCGGCGAGGATGCCGTCCAGCGCCTCCTCCGGCGCGGCGACCAGGCCGGTGCGGACGGCCTCCGCGGTGTCGAAGACCTCGCCCGTCAGGTAGTGCCGCGCGGCGGCCCGGGCGTCCATGCGCGGCAGCACCGTCAGTGAGATGACGGCCGGGGCGAGGCCGAGCCGCGCCTCGGTGAAGGCGAAGCTCGCCCCCGCCCCCGCCACCGGGACGTCACAGGCCGCCAGCAGCCCGAGGCCGCCCGCGCGCACGTGACCGGTCACGTGCGCCACGACCGGCTTGGGCAGTTCCACGATCGCGCGCAGCAGCGCCACCAGCCGCCGCGGCCCCTCCGGCGACGCCGCCTCCTTCAGGTCCGCGCCCGCGCAGAAGGTGCCGCCGGTGTGCGTGAGCAGCACCGCCCGCGTGGCCGGGTCCTTGCCGGCCCGGGCCAGCGCGTCGGACAGCTCGTCGACCATGCGTGCGGACAGCGCGTTGCGGTTGTGCGGGGAGTCCAGCGTGAGCGTGGTGATTCCCCGGTCGTGCGCGCTGCGCACGCAGGGTGCCGCGGCGTCGTCGGTCATCAGGTGGTTCCCCTTTCCCGGGCGCGCAGTTCACGCCGGAGGATCTTGCCGCTCGCGGCCCTCGGTATCGCGTCGGTGAACTCCACCCGGCGCACCTTCTTGTACGGGGCGACCTGCGCGGCCACATGCGCGATCACGTCGTCCGGCGTGAGGCCGGAGCCCTGCTGCGGCACCACGTACGCCTTGGGGATCTCGTTGCCGTCCTCGTCCACCACGCCGATGACCGCGGCGTCGGCCACCCGCGGGTCGGTGAGCAGCACCGCCTCCAGTTCGGCGGGCGGCACCTGGTAGCCCTTGTACTTGATCAGCTCCTTGACCCGGTCGACGACGTGCAGCCACCCGTCGGCGTCCACCCGGCCGACGTCGCCGGTGTGCAGCCAGCCCTCCTCGTCGATCATGGCGGCGGTCTCCTCGGGCCGTCCCAGGTAGCCCTTCATGACCTGCGGACCGCGGATGTGGATCTCCCCGGTGCCCTCGGCGGCGGCGTCCTCGTCCTCCTCGCCGAGCGGCACGATGCGCATCTCGGTGCTGGGCAGCAGTTTGCCGACCGCGCCGGGTGGCGCGTCCCGCGAGTCCAGCGGCACCACGTGCGTGCCCGGGGAGAGTTCCGTCATCCCGTACGCCTGCAGGATCGGCGGCAGGCCCAGCCGCTTGGAGCAGGCATGGGCCAGCTCCGCGTCGAGCGGGGCCGCCGAGCACAGCACGTACTCCAGCGAGCTCAGGTCGTGCGCGGCGACCGCCGGGTGCTTGGCGAGCGCGAGCACGATCGGCGGGGCCACGAACAGGCCCTGTACGCGGTGGGTCGCCACCGCCTTCAGGAACTGCTCCAGGTCGAAGCGCGGCAGCACCACGACGGTGGCGCCCTTGCGCAGCGGTGCGTTCATGAGCGCGGTGAGCCCGTAGATGTGGAAGAACGGGAGCACGGCCAGGATGCGGTGCCCGGGCCCCATCGACAGCGTCGGGTCCAGCTGGGCCAGGTTGGTGGCGATGTTGCGGTGGGTCAGCATCACGCCCTTGGGTACGCCGGTGGTGCCCGAGGAGTACGGCAGCGCGGCCAGGTCCTCGCCCGGTTCGAAGGCGATCTCCGGCTCGGGGGCGGTGGAGCCCAGCAGGTCCAGGACCGAGCGGTGGCCCTCGGCGCTGTCGCAGACGAGGATCTCCCGCACGCCGCCCGCCTGCTCCGCCGCCTTGCGGGCGGTCTCCAGCAGCGGCGAGACGGTGACGATCCACGAGGCGCCGCTGTCCCGCAGCTGCCGCGCGAACTCCTCGGCCGTGGCGAGCGGATGGACGGTCGTGACGGCCGCCCCGGCGCGCGTGGCGCCGTAGAAGACCGGCGGGTAGGCGATGGTGTTGGGGCTGTGCAGGGCGAGGACGTCGCCCTTGCGCAGGCCCGACTCCGCGAGCGCCGCGGCGATGCGGCGGGTGAAGGAGTCGAGCTGCGCGTAGGTGAGCGTCGTGCCCTCGACCCCGTCGACGAGCGCGGGCCGGTCGCCGAACCCGGCGGCGTGGCCCAGCACGGCCTCGTGGATCGGCAGGTCGATGGCGGGAACCGCGGGGTACTCGCTGTGGAACACGGCCGGCTGTGCCATGGCCGTTCCCCCCTCCTCGGTAGGACGTGCTCAGTAGGACTTGGGCAGACCCAGCGTGTGGTGCGAGACGTAGTTGAGAATCATCTCCCGGCTGACCGGCGCGATGCGACCCACGCGCGACGCCGTGAGGAGGGAGGCCAGCCCGTACTCGGCCGTCAGCCCGTTGCCGCCCAGGGTGTGCACGGCCTGGTCGACGGCCTTCGCGCCCGCCTCGGCCGCCGCGTACTTCGCCATGTTGGCGGCCTCACCGGCCGCCATGTCGTCCCCGGCGTCGTACAGGAACGCGGCCTTCTGCATCATCAGCCGGGCCAGTTCCAGCTCGATGTGGGCCTGCGCCAGCGGGTGGGCGATGGCCTGGTGCGAGCCGATGGGTGCCTTCCACACCTGCCGGGTGCGGGCGTAGTCCACGGCGGCGTCCAGCGCGAAGCGGCCCATGCCGATCGAGAAGGCGGCCGTCATGACGCGTTCGGGGTTGAGGCCCGCGAACAGCTGCAGCAGCCCCGCGTCCTCGTCGCCCACCAGGGCGTCGGCGGGCAGCCGCACGTCGTCCAGGTAGATGTGGAACTGCTTCTCGGGCGCCGACAGTTCCATGTCGATCGGCCGGAACTCGAAGCCCGGCGTCTCGCGCTCCACGACGAACAGGCACGGCTTCAGCTTTCCCGTACGGGCGTCCTCGGTGCGGCCCACGATGAGCGTCGCGTCGGCGATGTCGACCCCGGAGACGAAGACCTTGCGGCCCGTGAGGAGCCAGTCCGAGCCGTCCCGGCGGGCCGTGGTCGTCAGGCGGTGCGAGTTGGAACCGGCATCCGGCTCGGTGATGCCGAACGCCATCCGCGTCGAGCCGTCCGCGAGCCTGGGCAGCCACCGGCGCTTCTGCTCCTCGGTGCCGAAGCGCGCGATGACCGTGCCGCAGATCGCGGGGGAGACGATGAGCAGCAGCAACGGGCAGCCCGCGGCGCCCAGTTCCTCCAGCACGATGGCGAGTTCGGCCAGGCCGCCGCCCCCGCCGCCGTGCTCCTCCGGCAGGTTGACGCCGAGGTAGCCGAGCGCGCCGGCCTCCTGCCACAGCTTGTCGGTGTGCCGCCCCTCGCGGACGGCGTCGAGGAAGTACGAACGCCCATAGCGGCGCCCCAGGTCGGAGACGGCCTTGCGCAGTGCACGCCGCTCCTCGCTCTCCAGCAGGACGTTGTCGAAGGTGCCTGTCGGTCCGTTCACAGCGGGCGTACCGCTCATGGGGAATCCTCCTGAACGACGGCGAGTACGGCTCCGACGTCGACCTGGCGGCCGGCCTCGGCGTGCAGTGCGGTGAGCACACCGTCCGCCGGGGCGGCGACGCGGTGCTCCATCTTCATGGCCTCCAGCCACAGCAGGGGCTGCCCCGCGGCCACCTTGTCGCCGACGGCGACGTCCGCGACACGGACGACCGTCCCCGGCATCGGGGCCAGCAGCGAGCCGGGCGCGAGCTGGGTCTGCGGGTCGGGGAAGCGGGGGAGCGCGGTGAAGCGGTGGGAGCCCGACGGGCCGTCGACGCACACCTCGTCCCCGTAGACCGCGACGTCGAAGGCCCGGCGCACCCCGGCGACCTCCAGCACCACGTGTCCCGGCCCGTGCTCCAGCAGGCGTACGTCCGGGTGGCCCTCGGCGGCGAGGCCGTCGCGGCCGAGCCGGTAGCGGACCTCGTACTCCGCGCCAGCCGGCTCGGCGCGGTAGGTCTTGGACTGCGGCGCCGACCGTACGTTGCGCCAGCCGCCCAGCGGGTGGCGTCCCGAGGCGTCGGCGAGCGCGGCGGCCAGGGCCGACAGCCGCAGCGCGGCCCCGTCCTGCGCCGGCGCCGGGCCGAGCCGGTCGAGGAAGGCCGTCGACAGCCGCCCCGCGGTGAAGTCCGGGTCGCGCAGCACCCGTACGAGCAGGTCGCGGTTGGTCACCAGGCCGTGCACGCGGGCCCGCTCCAGGGCGCGAGCGAGCAGCCGCAGCGCTTGCGGGCGGGTGGGGGCGTGGGCGACGACCTTGGCGAGCATCGCGTCGTAGTGCACGCCGATCCGGTCGCCGTCGCCGAAGCCCGCGTCCACCCGCAGCCCCGGCGCCCGCGGCACCCGGAAGCGGCGCAGGACGCCGGTCTGCGGCTGCCAGTCGCGGGCCGGGTCCTCCGCGTACAGCCGGGCCTCGACCGCGTGCCCGGAGGGCGCCGGGGGAGCGGCCGGGAGCCGCCCGCCCTCGGCGACGTCCAGCTGGAGCGCGACGAGGTCCACGCCGAAGACGCACTCGGTCACCGGGTGCTCCACCTGGAGACGGGTGTTCATCTCCAGGAAGTACGGCCGGCCGTCCGCCGACACCAGGAACTCCACCGTCCCCGCGCCGACGTAGCCGATGGCCCGCGCCGCCGCCCCGGCCGCCTCGTGCAGTGTCCGGCGCAGCCCGTCGGTGATGCCGGGCGCCGGGGTCTCCTCGACCACCTTCTGGTGGCGGCGCTGCACCGAGCAGTCGCGCTCGCCCAGCGTCCACACGGTGCCGTGCGTGTCCGCCAGCACCTGCACCTCGATGTGCCGGCCGTCCTCGACGTACGGCTCCAGGAACACCTCGCCGTCCCCGAAGGCGGAGAGCGCCTCCGCGCGGGCGGCGGACAGCTCCTGCTCCAGGTCGGCCGCCTCGCGGACGACGCGCATGCCGCGTCCGCCGCCGCCCGCCGCCGCCTTGACCAGCACGGGCAGGTCGCCTGGACCGGCCTCCAGCACCGGGACGCCGGCCTCGGCCATCAGCCGCTTGGCCCGGGTCTTGGAGCCCATCGCCTCGATGGCCTCCGGTGTGGGCCCGATCCAGGTCAGGCCCGCCGCGATGACGGACCGGGCGAACTCGGCGTTCTCCGACAGGAACCCGTAGCCCGGGTGGACGGCGTCCGCGCCCGCGGAGAGGGCGGCCTTCACGATGAGGTCGCCGCGCAGATAGGTGTCGGCGGGCGCGTCGCCCGGCAACCGCACGGCGGCGTCCGCCTCCCGTACGTGCGGGGCGGTCGCGTCCGCGTCCGAGTGGACGGCGACCGTGGCGATGCCCAGGTCGCGGCAGGTACGGAAGACACGGCGGGCGATCTCGCCGCGGTTGGCCACCAGCACTGATGCGATCACGGTCAGGTGCTCCTCACATCCGGAAGACGCCGAAGCCGCCACGGGCGCCCTCGACCGGTGCGCTGTGGATCGCCGACAGGCACACGCCGAGCACCGTGCGGGTGTCGCGCGGGTCGATCACCCCGTCGTCGTACAGCCGCCCCGACAGGAACATCGGCAGGGACTCGGACTCGATCTGCTGCTCCACCATCGCCCGCAGCCCGGCGTCGGCCTCCTCGTCGAAGGGCAGGCCCCGGGCGGCCGCGGACTGCCGCGCCACGATGGACAGCACCCCCGCGAGCTGCGCCGGCCCCATCACGGCCGACTTGGCGCTGGGCCAGGCGAACAGGAAGCGCGGGTCGTACGCCCGGCCGCACATGCCGTAGTGCCCGGCGCCGTAACTCGCGCCCATCAGGACGGAGATGTGCGGGACCTTCGAGTTGGACACCGCGTTGATCATCATGGCGCCGTGTTTGATGATGCCGCCCTGCTCGTACTCGCGGCCCACCATGTAGCCGGTGGTGTTGTGCAGGAACAGCAGCGGGATGTCGCGCTGGTTGGCGAGCTGGATGAACTGGGCGGCCTTCTGCGACTCGGCGCTGAACAGCACGCCCTGCGCGTTGGCGAGGATCCCGACGGGATAGCCGTGCACCCGCGCCCAGCCGGTCGCCAGGCTCGGCCCGTACAGCGGCTTGAACTCGTCGAACTCCGAGCCGTCCACGACCCGCGCGATGACCTCGCGCGGGTCGAAGGGGGTCTTCAGGTCGGCTGGGACGATGTCCAGCAGCCCGTCCTCGTCGTACAGCGGCGGGTCGTAGGCGGCGGCCGGGGCGGGGCCCTGCTTGCGCCAGTTGAGCCGGGCCACCACCCTGCGGGCGGTGCGCAGGGCGTCGGGCTCGTCGAGCGCGAAGTAGTCCGCGAGGCCGGAGGTACGGGCGTGCATGTCCGCCCCGCCCAGCGACTCGTCGTCGCTCTCCTCGCCGGTGGCCATCTTCACCAGCGGCGGGCCGCCGAGGAACACCTTGGAGCGCTCCTTGACCATGATCACGTGGTCGGACATCCCGGGGACGTACGCGCCGCCGGCCGTGGAGTTGCCGAACACGACGGCGACGGTGGGGATGCCGGCCGCCGACAGCCGGGTCAGGTCCCGGAACAGCGCGCCGCCCGGGATGAAGATCTCCTTCTGGCTGGGCAGGTCGGCGCCGCCCGACTCCACGAGGTTGACCAGCGGCAGCCGGTTGGAGAGCGCGATCTCGTTGGCCCGCAGGGCCTTCCTCAGCGTCCACGGGTTGCTCGCCCCGCCGCGCACCGTGGGGTCGTTGGCGGTGATCACGCACTCGGTGCCCTCGATCACGCCGATCCCGGTCACCAGCGACGCGCCGACCGGGTAGTCGCTGCCCCAGGCCGCGAGCGGCGACAGCTCCAGGAACGGGCTGTCCTGGTCCAGCAGCAGCTCCACCCGCTCCCTGGCGGTCAGCTTCCCCCGCGACCGGTGCCGGTCCACGTACTTGGGTCCGCCGCCCGCGAGCGCCTTCTCGTGCTCGGCCTCCAGTTCGGCGAGGCGTTCCAGCATGGTCGTACGGTTCTCGGCGTTCACGCCGTTCCTCCCTCACGCGGCTCGCGACCCCGCCCGGGCGGTCCCGCGAAGGCCTGGGCGATGTCCAGCCAGCGGTCGGCGTCCTCGCCCTCGGCACGTACGGCCAGGTCGGCGCGGTGCCGGCGGCGGGTCGCCAGCAGGCACAGGTCCAGCGCCGGGCCCGTGACGCGCTGCGCTGCGTCCTTCGGGCCGTACGCCCACAGCGTGCCGTCGGGGGCCGACAGCTCGACCCGGAACTCCCCGGCGGGCGGGGTCAGCCCGTTGACGAAGTACGCGTAGTCGCGGGCCCGTACGGCGATCCGCGCCACGTGCCGCAGCCGCGCGGTCGGCGGTCGGCGGACGCCGAGGGCGTCCGCGACGTCCTCGCCGTGCGCCCAGCTCTCCATGAGCCGGGCCGAGGCCATGGACGCGGCGCTCATCGGCGGTCCGAACCACGGGAAGCGCGTCCCGGGCGGCTGCGCCCGCAGCGCGGCCTGCAGCTCCGCCCGCCCCGAGCGCCAGCGCGCCAGCAACTCGGCGGGCGGCAGCGCCGCGCCCTCCTCGGCGCCGGCGTCGACGAAGGTGTCGACCGCGGCGGCGGCCTTCTCCACCACGGAGCCGAAGCCCTCCGGGTCGGTGACCGCCAGCACGGACTGCCGGTCGGTCCAGGCCAGATGGGCGATCTGGTGCGCGATCGTCCACCCCGGAGCGGGCGTCGGCGCCGCCCAGGCGCCCTCCCCGAGCGGGGCGACCAGGGCGTCCAGGCCCTCGCTCTCGTCCCGCAGATCGTCCAGTACGGGTGTGGGGTCGGACAAAGGTCCCCCTGAATGACGCAGCGTCAGCGAAGCCGTGCGCGTCACAGGCTGGCACCGCGGCAGGAAACAATCAAGCGTGCTTGCATGATTTTCCGCCCGGGCCCCGGTGCGGCGGCCCGGAGGCCGCCTGATTGACTGCACCGGGCCGCCCGGCGATCCCGGGACCGCGCCCTACGGCTCACCGGACGACCCGAGGTTCCATGCACGCCCTGCCGCCCCTCCTGTCGGGCTTCGTCCCCATATGGGCCCTCAGTGCGGCGGGCTACGTGGTCGGCCGGACCGGGCTGCTGGGGCAGCAGGCGGAATCCGTCCTCGGGCGGTTCGTCTTCCACGTCGCCATGCCGGCCGCCCTCTTCGCCACGGTCGCCGGAACACCGTTGGACGCCTTCGCGAACACGTCCGTGATCGCCTTCGCGGCCGGAACGGCCCTGGCGTGCCTGCTCGGGTTCGCCGTCAGCCGGTGGCTCTTCGGGCGGCGCCTGCCCGACCAGGCGATCGGCGGCATGGCGGCCGGGTACGTCAACTCCGCCAACCTGGGCATCCCGGTCGCGGCGCAGATCCTCGGCGACGCCTCGTTCGTCGCCCCGGTACTGCTCTTCCAGGTGCTGCTGGTCACCCCGGTGATCCTGACCGTCCTCGACGCGGGTACCGGCGCCGCCGGGCGCGGGCGGGCGGGTGGCGGTGCCGCGCGCATGCTGCTGATGCCGCTGCGCACCCCGGTCATCCTCGGTGCCGCACTCGGCTGCGCGTTCTCCGCGGCCGGCTGGCGGCTCCCCGCAGCGCTCGGCCACTCCGTCGAGCTGCTGGGCGACGCGGGCGTGCCGACCGCGCTGATCACCCTCGGCATGTCGCTGCACGGCCGCCCGGCCGCCACGGGCCCGGCGATCCGGGCGGAGATCGGGGTCACCGTCCTCATCAAGACCCTCGTCCAGCCCCTGGCCGCATGGGCCGTCGGCAGCCTCGTCCTGCACCTGCCGGCGCAGCAGCTCTTCGCGGTGGTGATCCTCTCCGCGCTGCCGAGCGCCCAGAACGTCTTCATCTACGCACGCCAGTACGACCTGAGTACGGCCCTCGCCCGGGACGCGGTCATGCTCTCCACGCTGCTGTCGATGGCGACGCTCTCCGCCGCGGCCTGGGCCCTGGGCCCCGCCCACGGCTGAGTCCCGTCGTCAACGAACCGCCGCGACCAGGCGGCTCAGGGCGGGAAGCACCTCCCGCAGGTCCTCGCCGTCCACCGGGACGGTGGCCGCGGCCCGGGCGTCCGCCGAGGCGTTGAACGCCACGCTCAGCCCGACGGAGGCGAACAGCGGCAGGTCGGAGCGGCTGTCGCCGACGGCCCCGCAGGCGCCGGGGGCCAGGGCCAGCCCTCGCGCGTGGGCGAGGGCGAAGTCCCTCTTGCCGTATTCGTCGAAGTGCCGGGCGACCCGGCCCGTGAACCGGCCGCCGGAGGTCTCCAACCGGGGGCCGCTGAACGCGTCGAAGCCGAAGCGCTCGCTCAGGTGGGCGCCGACCGGCGACCAGGCGAGGGTCGCCAGCACGGGTGCCAGTCCGTTCCTCCGGCACCAGGCCACCGTCTCCGTGATGCCCGGGACCAGGGGGAGCCCGTCGAGCCACCCGGCGACCCGCCCCTCGGGCACGCCCGCCCAGCCGGCGGCGTCCAGCTCGGAGACCTGCCGGTTGTCCATGGCGCCCCTGGCGTAGGCGTCCTCGGCCGCGGTCAACTCGTCCCGATGGCCGAGGAAGCCGGCCAGGAAGGCCGACGAGCTCGTGCCGGGCACGAGGGTGCCGTCGACGTCGAAGAACACCGCGCCCGAGCGACCGGAGGGGAACACCGCTCAAGGATGTCATCGGAGCCCATGCCTTCCCCGGTGGGTCGGGGCCCCCGGTCCGGGCCGGGGCCGGAAAACCCATGACGCCGCGGCCCGCGCGCTGCCACGCTCGTGGCATGGAAGGTGTCGTGATCCGTCCGGCCCGTTCGGAGGAGCTGCCGTTCCTGGACGCGTTGGTCCTGAGGTCGAAGTCGCACTGGGTGGGCGGTCGCGTGGAGGACGTCCCCGACGTGACGCCGAAGCTCACGGCGGCGGACATCGCCTTTCGGCACGCCACCGTCGCCGAGCAGGACGGCGTGCCCGTCGGCTTCTACACGCTCAACGAGCACGAGGACTACCTGGGGATCGGTCTGCTGTTCGTCGACCGGACGTCCATCGGCACCGGGGTCGGGGGCCTGCTGTGGGGCCATCTGGTGCGGCGGGCGGTCGCGCTGGACGCGCGCCTGCTCGGGGTCGGCGCGGAGCCGCGGGCCGAGGGCTTCTACCTGCGGATGGGCATGGTGAGCCGGCGCGCGTTCGAGCACAACGGCGAACGCCTGATCTGGATGACGGGCGAGGTCGCCACGCTGGCGCGCTGACCGGCCCGCCACGGTGGGGCGCCTCCGGGGAGGCGCCCCACCGCGCACCGCTCGGTCAGGCGCGCGCGGCCCGCCGGGCCATCAGGGCGTCCCGGCGCTCCTCGAACTTGCGGGCCTGGCTGTCCAGCTCGCCCATGAAGAAGCCCAGTTCCTCCTGTGCCTTCAGGCCCTCGGGGCCGAGCCCCGAGGTCTCCAGCACCTTCAGGTGCCGCAGTACGGGCTGGAGCACGTCGTCGTGGTGGATGCGGAGGTTGTAGATGCCGCCGATGGCGATCCGCGCCGCGGAGCGTTCGAAGCCGGGCATCCCGTGCCCCGGCATCCGGAAGCCGACGACCACGTCACGGATCGCCTGCATCGCCTGGTCCGGCGCCAGTTGCAGCGCCGCCGCCAGCAGGTTGCGGTAGAAGACCATGTGCAGGTTCTCGTCGGTCGCGATGCGCGCCAGCATGCGCTCGCACAGCGGGTCGCCCGACTCGCGGCCCGTGTTGCGGTGCGAGATGCGGGTGGCCAGTTCCTGGAACGCCACGTACGCCACCGAGTGCAGCATGCTGTGCGCGTTGTCGGACTCGAAGCCCTCCGACATGTGGTGCATGCGCAGCCGCTCCAGCTCCACCGGGTCCACGGCGCGGGTGGTGAGCAGGTAGTCCCGCATCACTATGGCGTGCCGGCCCTCCTCCGCGGTCCAGCGGTGGACCCAGGTGCCCCAGGCGCCGTCCCGGCCGAAGAGGGTGGCGATCTCGTGGTGGTAGCTGGGGAGGTTGTCCTCCGTGAGCAGGTTGACCACCAGCGATATCCGGCCGATCTCGGTGACCTTGGACTGCTCGGGCGCCCAGGCTTCGCCGCCCATCACACCGTCGTAGTCGCGGCCCTGGCTCCACGGGACGTACTCGTGGGGCATCCACTCCTTGGCCGCCTTCAGGTGACGGTTGATCTCGGTCTCGACGACCTCTTCCAAGGCGTACAGCAGCCTGGTGTCACTCCATGCTTCCGAACCGGCACTCTGGGACGGGGCAATGGTCACGCTGGGCTCCTGGCGGTTCGCTGAGAGTGCTTACGGAATCGTAAGTTACGAAACCGTAGGTTAGGTGCCACTGAAAAGGCAACCCGCCGTCAGGCGTACAGGTTCCGCAGGCGAACGGACAGGCAGGTCACGCATCCCTCGAGCTTCTCGAACTCACTGATATCCACTGATACGGGCTCATATCCCCTATCACCCAGCAGCTCCGCGCTCCTCGGCGCGCTCGCCGCCATCAGCAGCCGCCCGCCGCCGAGCAGCACCACGTGGGCCCCCGCCTCCTCCGGCACCGGCAGGAAGCGGGGGAAGACCGACGGGTCGTCAACCAGCGGCGGATACCCGATGACCGTGCCGTCGGGCAGCGCCGTCACCGCCGACTTCAGATGCAGCACCTTGGTGACGGGAACGGCGACCACCCGCGCCCCCAGCGGCTCGAACACGGACCGCAGCTGCCGGACGCCCTCGGCGTTGGTCCGCCCGCCCCGGCCCACGTACACGGTGTCCCCCGTCTTCAGCACGTCCCCGCCGTCCAGGGTGCCCGGCTCGCGCACCCGGTCGACCGAAAGCCCCAGCGCCGCCACCGCCTCCCCGACCCCGGCCGTCTCCGGGCGCCGGGACACGGCACCGGACCGGGCGAGCAGCGCGACGTCGCGGAAGACGACCACCGGGTCCTCCACGAAGACCGCGTCCGGGCAGTCGTCGGCGGCCGGCACCTCCACCGTCTCCCAGCCGGCGACGCGCATCGCCGCCACGTACCCCTCCCACTGGCGCGCGGCGAGGCCGGTGTCGACGGGGGAGCGCTCGACGTGCGTCACCAGCCCCTCGGCGAGGCGCGGACCCGGACGGCGGACGAGGGCCTTGTTGCTCGGCACGGTTGGTCCTCCCTGGATCGGGGACGGCCGGCGGCCGTCCCGGGGGCCGCACACGGGCCGCGGGGCGCGGGCCGGCGGGGCGATAGCATCGGCAGCCTGATGAGTGCCACTCTTGTCGTCAAGGATCTCGCCGCCGGCCACGGGGACCGCGTCCTCTTCTCCGGCCTCGACCTCGTCGTCGCCCCCGGCGACGTCATCGGCCTGGTCGGTGCCAACGGTGCCGGGAAGTCGACGCTGCTGCGCCTGCTCGCGGGCCTCAGCACACCCGAGCAGGGGCAGCTGCGGCTCAGCCCGCCCACCGCGACCGTCGGCCACCTCCCGCAGGAGCCAGAACGCCGCCCGGACGAGACCGTACGGGCCTTCCTGGCCCGCCGCACCGGGGTCGCGGCCGCCCAGGCCGAGCTCGACGCCGCCACGCAGGCCCTGGTCGACGGGGCGCCCGGCGCCGACGACGCCTACAACGACGGCCTGGAGCGCTGGCTCGCCCTCGGCGGCGCGGACCTCGAGGAGCGCGCCGAAGAGGTCACCGACTCGCTCGGCCTGACCGTCGGCCTCGACCTCCCGATGACCGCGCTGTCCGGCGGCCAGGCCGCCCGCGCCGGCCTGGCGTCCCTGCTGCTGAGCCGCTACGACGTCTTCCTGCTTGACGAGCCCACCAACGACCTCGACCTCGACGGCCTGGAGCGGCTGGAGGCCTTCGTCAGGGGCCTGAAGGCGGGCACCGTCCTCGTCAGCCATGACCGCGAGTTCCTCACCCGCACCGTGACCAAGGTCGTCGAACTCGACCTCGCCCAGCAGCAGGTCAACACCTACGGCGGCGGCTACGCCGCCTACCTGGAGGAGCGGGAGACCGCCCGCCGTCACGCCCGCGAGGAGTTCGAGGAGTACGCCGACACCAAGGCCGCCCTGGAGTCCCGCGCCCGGATGCAGCGCAACTGGATGGAGCACGGCGTCCGCAACGCCCGCCGCAAGGCGAGCGACAACGACAAGATCGGCCGCAAGCTGCGCTCCGAGTCCACCGAGAAGCAGGCCGCCAAGGCCCGGCAGACCCAGCGCATGATCGAACGCCTCGACGTCGTCGACGAGCCCCGCAAGGAGTGGGAGCTGCGCATGGAGATCGCCGCCGCGCCCCGCGCGGGCGCGGTCGTCGCCACGCTGCGCGGCGCCGAGGTCCACCGCGGCTCCGGGTTCACCCTGGGGCCCGTCGACCTGCAGGTCGACTGGGCCGACCGGGTCGCCATCACCGGCGCCAACGGTTCCGGCAAGTCCACCCTCCTGGCCGCCCTCCTCGGCCGCGTCCCGCTGGACGCCGGCGCCGCCCACCTCGGGCCCGGAGTCGTCGTCGGCGAGGTCGACCAGGCACGCAGGCTCTTCCTCGGCGGCGAGTCGCTGCTCGACGCCTTCTGCGCGGAGGTCCCCGACACGGCCCCCGCCGACGTCCGCACCCTGCTGGCCAAGTTCGGCCTCAAGGCCGCCCACGTGCTGCGCCCCGCCGCGACCCTCTCCCCGGGCGAGCGCACCCGGGCCGCCCTCGCCCTCCTGCAGGGCCGCGGCGTCAACCTCCTCGTCCTCGACGAGCCCACCAACCACCTCGACCTGCCGGCCATCGAGCAGCTCGAGTCCGCCCTCGCCTCCTACGACGGCACCCTGCTGCTGGTCACCCATGACCGCCGCATGCTGGAGGCCGTCCACACCACCCGCCGCATCCGGGTCGACTCCGGGCGGGTCACCGAGCACTGACGTCACGCCGCGGTCGTGCCGCGGACCCCCTCCCATGGGAAGATCGGCACCGTGACCGGGGTTGAATGGACGACCTGTGGTCCGTCCGCGCCCCAAACGAGGAGATCCGAACGTGAGCATCTACGACATCCCGCTGCGCACCCTCACCGGTGAGCCCGCCTCCCTCGCCGACCACCGGGGCAAGGCCCTGCTGATCGTCAACGTGGCCTCCAAGTGCGGTCTGACCCCGCAGTACGAGGGCCTGGAGCGGCTGCAGAAGCGGTATGCCGACCGTGGGTTCACCGTGCTGGGCTTCCCCAGCAACCAGTTCGCGGGCCAGGAGCCGGGCACGGCCGAGGAGATCGCGACCTTCTGCTCCGCGACCTACGGCGTGAGCTTCCCGCTCTACGAGAAGGCCGACGTCAACGGTGAGCAGCGGCACCCGCTGTACGCCGCGCTGACCGAGACCGCCGACGCCGAGGGCCAGGCGGGCGACGTCCAGTGGAACTTCGAGAAGTTCCTCGTCGGCGGCGACGGCCAGGTCGTCGGCCGGTTCCGCCCCCGCACCGAGCCCGAGGCCGACGAGATCGTCGCCGCCATCGAGGCGCAGCTCCCCGCTTGAGCCTGCGCGCGGCACTGACGCGCCTCGCCGTGCCGGCCGTCGTGGCCGGCACGGCGGCCGCGGTCCCCTGGTCGCCGCCCGCACTGCCGGACCGCATGGCGGACACCGGCGGCGGCACCCAGCTGATCACCGCGGTCGCCGCCTCCTCGGAGGCCACCACCGGGACGCTCACCTGGTGGGACCGCCGAGACGGCCGCTGGGTCGCCGCGGGCTCCGCGGCCGCCCGCTTCGGCGGCGGCGGCCTCGTCGAGGGCGGGACCCGGGTGCAGGACACCTCGACCACCCCGACCGGGCTGTACGACCTCCCGTTCGCGTTCGGCACCAAGGCCCCGCCCCCCGGCACGACGACGCGGTACCTGCCGGTCACCGAGGACTCCTGGTGGTGCCAGGACAACGCCTCGGACTCCTACAACCGCTGGGTCGAACCGCTGCCCGAGGACTGCGCCCCCGGGGAGTCCGAGCACCTCGCCGACTTCGGGCGGCAGTACGCGCACGCCCTCGTCATCGGCTTCAACTACCGCCACCCGGTCCGCGAACGCGGCGCCGGGATCTTCCTCCACGTGAACGGCCGCGCCGCCACGGCGGGTTGCGTCTCGGTCCCGGCCGGCGCCATGCGCCGCATCCTGGCCTGGGCCGACCCCGGCCGTGACCCCCACATCGCGATCGGCACGGAACCGGGCCGCGGCGGGACCGCGGTCACGCGGTACTAGGCCCCGTCGTCAAGGTCCCTCCCCCAACCTTCGGCCGGGGGTGCCCCCACCCCGCGGCGCTCCCCCAGCTGGCGCTGGGAGGTACCCCCAGGCACGGCGCTCCCCCAGCCTTCGGCCCGGGGGAGTTGTCGAATCGTCCGAGTAGCCCACTACGAGGACGATCCTCCGCCTTGCGATGCACCGCACCAGGGGGCACCTCCCAGCGAAGCTGGGGGGAGCTCCTTTGACGACGGGGCCCAGGCCGGTGCCGGGTCTCCCGCGGCCGATAGGCTGAGGTGGGGGAGGCGAGGGCCCGGAACCCTGTTGGCCTGCGTCTTTTCCTGACGCCGAGATCGTTCCTGTCCCGTGAGGATGCCCGTGCTGCCCCGTGGCCCCGGCCGCCGGCCCGTCGCCCTGCCGACCTGGCTGGCCCATCCGCTGCGCTGGCAGCGAGGGCCGGTGCCCTGGCCTGCCGTGCTGCGCGGGGCGCTGGCGGCCGGGCCCCTGCTCGCGCTGGGGATCGCGGTGGGACGCGTCGAGATCGGGGTGCTGGCCGGACTCGGGGCCCTGTTCGCGGGCTTCAACGACCTTCCCGGCACCCGCAGGACGGGCGTC
This sequence comes from Streptomyces sp. PA03-6a, assembly GCF_033792765.1. Taxonomy (NCBI): domain Bacteria; kingdom Bacillati; phylum Actinomycetota; class Actinomycetes; order Kitasatosporales; family Streptomycetaceae; genus Streptomyces; species Streptomyces sp. PA03-6a. Next base: position 39,905 of record NZ_JARAVK010000065.1, read on the forward strand.
GTCCACATCGGGCTGCCCGCGCTCGTCGCCGCGTTCGGCGTGCTGGTGGGTGCCGCGACGCAGGACGCCCTGAGCGGGTGGTGGGGGCTGCCGGTGCTCTTCGCGGTGGGCGCGGTGTCGGGCGCGGTCAGCGTGATCGGCCCGGTCTGCTCGCGGGCCGGGATGCAGGGGCTGGCCGCCCTGGTGATCGGGATGGGCCTGCCGCTGCCCGGCGGGCCCTGGTACAAGGCGCTGTGGTTCCTCGCCGGGGCGGGCTGCCTGCTCCTGCTGCGGCTCGTGCTGCGGCCGCCGCGCCCGTCCGGCGGGGCGCTGGAGGGCGAGCGCGCCTCGCTGGCCCGGATCTTCGACGCCCTTGCCGACGCCCTCGACGCCGTCGGCGGACCCGGGGCGGAGGCGGCGCGGCGCAGGCTCAGCGCCGCCCTGGACCGCGGTGACGAGGCGGTCCGGCTGCGCCGGCTCAGCCGGCGTCTGCTGCGTACCCGCGTACGCCGCGACGAGCTGCTGCTCGCCGAGCGCTTCGGCGTGGCCACCGAGCTGACCGACGCCGCCGCGGCCCTGCTCTGGGAGGCCCGTCCCCTGCCACCCGGGACCGGCGACGGCCCGCGGCGGCGCGCCGAGGCCCTCCGGCGGGCTCTTTCAAACATATCCCGGGCCCAGGGACCCTTCTACAACCCGTTTGCAGTTTTATGTCTTA
>NZ_JARAVK010000066.1:0-40473 GCF_033792765.1 Streptomyces sp. PA03-6a
CCACGCGGAGCCGGCCGGGGGAGTGCTGTTCTTGGTCATGTCTTTTCCGCCTTGGTGGTGTGAGGACGTGGGGTGTGGCCTTGTGGGGGCCCGCGACCCACGTCGCGGGCCCCCACAAGGCCACACCCCACGTCCTCACACCACCAAGGCGGAAAAGACATGACCAAGAACAGCACTCCCCCGGCCGGCTCCGCGTGGAGCGGCATGATGCCCGTCGACGACACCGCCCTGGCCGTCACCGACACCGGCGGCCCCGGCACCCCCGTCCTCTACCTCAACGGCCAGTTCGCCACCCAGGGCTACTGGCGCCGGGTCATCACCGAACTCGGCTCCGGATGGCGGCACATCACCTACGACGAACGCGCCCGCGGCAGAAAATCGAAGCGCTCGGCGGACTACTCCTTCGAAGCCGCCGTCCGTGACGTCGACGCCGTCCTCGCCGCCAGGAACGTGGCACAGGCAGTGCTGGTGGGCTGGTCCTACGGAGCAGTCGTCGCCGCCCACTGGGCCCACCGCAACCCCGACCGCACCCTGGGCGCGGTCCTGGTCGACGGCGCATTCCCCCACGACTGGCTGGACGAGGCCATGGAACAACGCATCCGCACCTTGTTCCGCCGCATGAGCTGGATCACCCCGCTCCTGCGCCCCACCGGCCTGACCCCCCGCATGACCGCCCACCAGATGGCCGACAGCAACATCGAACTCGGCCGGCTCTCCCGCGAACGCGAACTCGGCCCCGTCCTGGACGCCATCACCGTCCCCGTCCGCTATGTCGTCGCCTCCGGAACCTCCCTGGGAAGCCGCGGGGACGAGCAGGAACGCATACGGACCAGCCTCGAGGCCGTCACCACCCGCAACCCCACCATCCGCATCAGTGCGAAGGTCGCCAGCAACCACGGCGCCATCCTCAAGAAGGACGCCCCCGCCATCGCCCACGCCGTACACGAAGCCACCGGCCTGAACCGTGCCAACCACTGACCACACGCCACCACACACCGCCGCGAACCCACGCACCACGCTGCGGCGGCAACAGCGAAGCAGGCCGGCCAGCCGCCTGCTTCGCTGTGCCATTGCGTTCGGTGCGCTCACCGCGCCGTGACCGCACCGGCGCGGTGTCGGCTCGCGGACTATCCGGCCGGCCAGTGCGGCCAGGCCGGGGCATATCCGCACCACTGCTCCGGGCAGCCGACGCGGTAGGCCCGGGTGACCGTCTCCGTCACCGATGTGCCGGAGCGGTCCGTGGCGGTCACCTGCAGTGAGACCCAGCCGGTGCCCGTCGCGGGCACGGTCACCCGCCGGTCGCCGTCCCGGCCCCGGACCTCCGCCGCGCGCCAGGTGGCGCCGTCGTCCGTGGAGTACCGCACCGCCACCCGCTCGATGCCGGCGCCGCCGCTCACCCCGGCCTGCCGGCCGATGCCCAGGCCGAAGGTGAACTCCCGGTTCGCCGCGACCGAGTTGTCGCCGTCGAGCCCCGCCATGACGTAGCGCGTGTCGAGCAGCGGCAGCGGGCGCTCGGCACCGGTGTGCTCCGAGCGGAACCGCCAGGTTTCCGTGACGTGCGTGCCCAGCTTCCACTCCGGGCTGTCGTGGTGCGCGGACGAGGTCATCTCGTACCACTGGCCACGTGCGGGCACGTCGAAGACGCCCTGCCCCGGCTCGTCGTTACGGGCGATCACCTTGCCGGAGCCATCGCGCAGCACCGTCTCGCCGGACTCCAGATTCCGCAGCGGCTCCGACCGGTGGCCCGCGGCGTCCGAGAACATCGGCAGCGCCAGACGCAGCTTGTCCCCGGCGCGGGTGGCCTGTGCCCGGCCGTCGGGGCCGTTGACCGACAGCGACGGGTTGAACGGCGCGGTGAGCCAGTTGTCCGTGACGGTGCGTCCCTGGCGGAGGACCGTCGGGTTGGTGTACTGCACACCCAGCGGTCCGTCGTCCAGCGCGTACTCGAACGTGGCCGTCGTCCACGGCACTTCGGGTGTGTAGTACGCCGTCATCCGCTGCGGTGCGCGGAACAGCGTCGACTGCTGGGCGAGATTGAGACCGCGGTAGGTCACCCAGCCGTAGATCCCCTTGGGGTCGTTGGGGAACCCGGTGGTGCGGAAGCTGTGGTCCACGCGGGCCAGGTCCCGGCGCCGGTCCTGCCAGTTCGCGCCCGCCGGCACCCCGTCGTCGTGGGCGTGGAACGTGAAGTAGGTGCGCTCGCCGTTGCGCTCCCCCTTGATCCGCAGGGTCACCTCGCCCTTGGCGAGCTGCTCGCGCAGCAGGGCCACACCGTGGTCGTCGGTACCCAGCGTGGGGTCGTCCGCGCCGATCGACGCCGACCCGGCCAGCAGGATCGCCGCCGGCCGCAGCGCCTTGACCGCCTGGTAGCGCCGGTCCAGCTCCTCCCAGGGCAGGCTCCAGTCCGACTCCAGGAGCACGATCCGGTCCTCGATCTCAAGACCCGTCAGGTCCCCGCCGTCGCCCGCGTCGGTGACCCGCTTCTCCAGGTCCCACTCCAGCCGCTGCGTCATCAGCCACACCGGCACGTCCACCGGGCTGCCGGAGCTGTCGGCGGTCGCCGCGAGGACGGACGGCTGCTCCCAGGAGGCGGCGGAGAAGTACGTCAGTCCGGGTATCTTCGCGCTGCCCACGGCATAGGACCGGTAAGCGCCGGAGTAGAGCGGCGCGACCAGGCCCTCCGGGACGCCCGCCCCGGCCGACGAGACCAGCCCGGTCGCCGACCCCCACTCGTTGATCCGCATCTTCGGGTCGTCGATGCCCATGGTGACCGGCTTCGCGCCGGACAGGTCGGTCCGCAGCGTCCGGTCGCCGGTGAGGGTCAGACGCCGGGCGACGGCGACGGACGTCTCGGGCACGCTTGCGCTGCCGTACCGGACGTACTCCCACACGCCGCCGAACACCCGGTAGTCGCCGACCGGCAGCCGGAGCTCCTCGGACCCCTCGGTGAGGCTGACCAGCCGGGCCTCGCCGGTCAGCTCGTTCTGCACCACCAGGTTGGTGTACGCCGTCTCGACCCCGGGCCGCAGCGCAGCGGCTTCGAGGGTGAGCGTGGCGGCCGGACCCTCCGCGTCGACGCCGACGGGGGTGCGCGTCGTGCTGCCGTCACTGCCGTGTGCGGTGATCCAGGCGCTGTGGGCACCGGCGGACGCACGGGCGGTGTCGATCCGCACGGTCGCCTCGGCTGTGCTGCCCGCCGGGACGGTCAGCCGGCGTGTGACGAGCGAGACCGGTGCCTTGCCGCTCAGGGAGAGGTCCAGCCGGATGTCCTTGCCGCCGCTGTTGCGGTAGGTCACCGTGCGGGTCGGGTTGCCGGTGTACGGCCAGGTCAGCTCAGCGGAGACCACGGAAGGAGAGGCGGTGACCGTCGACGAGAGCGCGCCGGGCACGTCCACGCTGCCCGCGCCCTGCTCGTACACGCCGGCGCCGTCGACCGGGTCGGCGGTACCGACGAGCGCCGCCTTGAGCCGCTGCGCGTCCCAGTCCGGGTGCCGCTGCTTGAGGATGGCGGCCGCCCCGGAGACGTGCGGGGTCGCCATGGAGGTGCCGCTGATCGTCGCGTAGAACTCGCTGTTCGCGGCGCCGTCCAGCGTGCCCGCGGCTCGGGCGGCGGTGATCGCGCTGCCGGGCGCGGTGATCTCGGGCTTGACGCCTCCGTCGGTCACCGCCGGTCCCTGGGAGGAGAACGACGACATCGCACCCTCCTTGGTGATCGACCCGACGGTCAGGGCGCTCGGAGCGGCGGCCGGCGTGCCGATGGTGCCCGGCTTGCCCTCGTTGCCGGCCGCGACGACGAACAGCGGTCCGCCGTCCCCGGACAGGGTCTCGACGGCCTGGGAGATCGGGTCGCTGCCGTCGCTCGGCAGGTTGGAGCCGAGGCTCATCGAGACGATGTCGGCGTCCTGGGCGGCGGCCCATTCCATGCCTTCGAGGATTCCGCTAAAACTGCCGGACCCGCTGCCGTCGAGCACCTTGCCGATCAGCAGGTCGGCCCCCGGTGCGACGCCCTTGTAGCGGCCCTGCGAGGCGGCACCGCTTCCGGCGACGGTGGAGGCGACGTGCGTGCCGTGGCCGTGGAGGTCGGTGACGTCCTCGTCCCAGGTGAAGTTCTTCTCCGCGACGACCTTGTTCTTCAGGTCGGGGTGGGCGGGGTCGTACCCGGTGTCCAGCACGGCGACGCGCACGCCCTTGCCGTCAAGCCCCTTGCGCCATGCCTGGGGCGCGCCGGTCATGGCGACGGACCGGTCGAGGCTCGCCTCGACCTCGGCGTCCAGCCAGAGTTTCCCGGACGCGGCGGCGCGGGACGTCCCGCCGGCGGCGAGGAAGCCCCGCCAGGCCGTGGCCGCCTCGGACTTGGCGACCGTACGCGCCGCCAGCCCAAGCTCGGGGAAGGTGTCCCGCTGCGTGGACCCGCGCAGCGCGGGACCCGCCTGGGCCGTCGTGATCAGCGGAATGGACGCCCGGGTCGCGTCGTCGAGCCCTTGCGCGGCGAGTGCGGTGACGTCGAAGAGCTGCCGGTCCACCCGCCCTTCGGCCAGCGGCTCCGTGGCGTCGACGGGAATCACGTACTCGTGGTCGTTGAGCCTCGCCCGGGTGAACGCGATGTGGCCCCGGCCATTGCCCGGGGTCACCCCGCTGACCTGGAGTCCGCTCCCGCTGCCGGTGAAGCCGACCCGGTCGCCGCTGATCAATGTGACGGTGTGTTGCGCGGGCGGCGCCGGCGGTACGGCCGGGCGGCCGGTGCCGGCGGCCGGCTCCGGCCCGGCTGCCGCCGGCATCCCGGTGGCGAGCAGCGCCACCGCGGTGGCCGCGACCACGGCCGCGGTCCTCGATCTGGATCGCATAACGTTGTACCAACTCCCCTGAGATCGCCCGATGAACGAGCGTCACCGGCGTGTGCCCGGCAACAGTCGGGCCAGGAGTTGACGCTGTGCCAGGTGGAAGGGGTGGCGCATAGACGCCATGTCACCTGTTCGCCAGTCGGCCACCCTGCGAGCGGTGGCGTGACCAGCGAGGGCCAGGTGCTCGGGAGTTGCCGCGTCCATCCGTGCCCAACTGCCGGCCGGCAAAGACGAGCTCGCACGACCGAATCGTCAACTGGCGCACGGCAGCTACGTCATCCGGGATCGGGAGGCGAGGTGGTCCGGCAGCCGGGCGATGGTGGCCCGGAAGGAGCCGGATGTGGCGCCGTCCGCGGCAGCGCGGTCCGGATGTCGGCGGTGCGGCGGCCGCAACCGGATGGATCGTTCGTTCGTCCGCAATGACGAGACCGGTCCCCCACCGAGAGGCAGCTGTGACCCAGCCCGCGGATCCCCTCGTCGAGTACTGCTTCATCATCACCTTCAGCCATCGCGATCAGGATCTGATGACCTTCTCCGGTACGTACACACCGGCGCCGGGGATGACCAGGCACGATGTCTACAACACGATCCGCGCCGATCATGTGCGGCAGCTGCCTTCACTGATCCAGGGCTACTGCCAGGTGAGCTTCTTCTCGCTGGAACGCAACCAGCTGCTGTGACGGGCTGTTCCGCCGGACGGGAACGCGCCGCTCCTGGAGCCGGCGATGGTCGCCCGGGGCGAGCGGCCACCGTGCCGCGGGCCGGCGCGGGCGCGCATGGCCCGCGGCATGGTGGCCGAGGCTCGATGTCTCTTCGGGGGCGCGGCAGGATCGCCCTCAGGCGTTGTAGCCGCCGTGGGCGTCCAGCACAGCCCCTGTGACGTACGACGCGGCGGGGCTCGCCAGGAAGGCGATCGCCGCGGCGATCTCCTCGGGGCGCCCCATGCGCTGGAGGGAAAGGGAGCCGACGAGGGCCTTGAGGGTCTCGGGGTCCGGCGGTTCCATGCCGCTCTCCATCAGTCCGGCCTCCACGACGTTGGCCGTGATGCCCCGGTGCCCGAGGTCCCGCGCGACGCCCATGGTGTACCTCTCGATCCCCGACTTGGTGGCCGAGTAGTCGGCCAGACCGGGAAGGCCGACGCGGGAACCGAGCCCGGAGCTCACGGTGATGATGCGGCCGTCCGCACGCAGCACCCGGGAGGCGGCCCGGATGACGGCGATCACACCGAGGTAATTGGTGGCGTGCATGCGGTCGAGTGCGGCGGTGTCGGCGTCCGGATCGTCCACCGTGCGGCCTTGTTCCACCGATATCGCCGCGTTGTTGACGAGGATGTCCAGACCGCCGAAGGCGGCGACCACCTCGTCGATCAGCGCCGGCGCCAGGCTCGTGTCCCCCTGGTCGGTCTGGATGGCGACGGCCTTCGCTCCCTTGCCGCGCACCTCGTCGACGACGGCCTGCGCCCGCTCTGCGGAGCTGACGTAGGTGAACGCGACATCGGCACCCTGCTCGGCCAGGAGCCGTACGGTGGCGGCTCCCAGTCCGCGGGATCCTCCGGTGACCAGGGCGACCTTGCCCGTGAGTGGCTGGCTCATAGTTCCCACCTCGTTGAATCTGTCTCTTCCGACGCCTGTCGCAACAAGAATGGTTACGACAGCTATCGCAACTATACTCGTTACGACTGCATAGTCGTAACAGAAAATGTTTCCACTGCGAGGAGGGTCACATGAGCGCCAACAGCAGGTTGACGATCGCCGCTCACGCGCTGGCCTGGATCGGCCTCTACCAGCGCCAGGGCCATGAGGTTGCCACCTCCGAGCAGATCGCGGCCAGCGCGAACACCAATCCGGTGGTGATCAGACGCCTGCTGGGCGAACTGCGCCGAGCCGGTCTGGTGGAGTCCCGGCGAGGCGTGGGCGCAGGCTGGACGCTGGCACGTGAGCTGGGGTCGATCACCTTGCTCGACGTGTACGAGGCCGTGGAACCCGGCCCGCTCTTCGCACTGCACCGGACCACCCCGGACCAGGGATGCGTGGTCGGTCACGGCATCCAGCCGGCGATGCGGGGTGTCTACGAGGGCATTGAGGAGACCGTGCGACGCGAACTGTCCCGCGTCTCGCTCGAGGACGTGCTCCGGGACGTCCTCGCGGCACCTCGCTGACGGCAGGCGCGGCCCAGACGTGCGACCCGCGCCCACCGATCACTGCGGCGCGGGCCGCCCTCGGGGGTCGGCGGGAGGCAACCATCCGGCGCGTACGGGCCCCGGCAGCCACCGTCCCTCACACTCTTGGCGACCTCACCAGCGATTCACGCCGAGCCTTGCACCGACGCCTTGGGCTTCTTGGGCGTGCGGGTTGCCATGTAGAGGGCCACACCCCACCCGATGAGCGATGAACCGAGGAACACATTGATGACAAGAATCAACCACCGGTCCTTTGCTCCACGCGCAAACGCCATGTACGACGGCGCCATGTAGAGCACGGCAAAAGCAAGTATGAGCATGAACGTCAGCAGGTCTTCCACAGCGCCCCCCACGAGTTGATCTTGAAAGACTGCCACAACATACACCCGTGCCCGGGGTCCGCTGAAGGCTTCGCGGGCGACCGTCCACCCTTTCCGGCCGACTCCTACCATCGTCACCGCACGTAGGCGGTCAAACACATCCTCCATCCATGATCCCTTGGCAAAATGCGCGAAAATGAAGAAGCAGTTGTTTCGGTATGTGCCAGGGAGCAACCCATGAACGCCTCGGACGAACTCCTGCAGAGGGCTGACCCGGCGGCTCTTGTGACGCTGGACGGGGCCATCCGCAGCCTCAACCCTGCGATGGCCACAACGTTGGGCAAATCGGCGGAGCAGTGCCTGGGACCTGGCAGGCCAGGCGCTGAGGCGCATCAGGTTGCAGCAGGCACGAGTCGAGCTGGCCACCGCGCTGCAGCAGACCATGCTCCCCACGCTGCCCGAGCACCTCGCGGGCCTGGAGGTCGCCGCCCGCTACCGGCCCAGCAGACACGGGCCGGACGTCGGCGCGACTGGTACGACGCCTTCGTCATGCCCGACGGCGCCATCGCAGTGGAGATCGGCGACGCCCAAGGGCACGACGTGGACGCCGCCGCCCTCATGGGACAGGTCCGTTTGTCCATGCGTGCGATCGCCGCCCACGAACCGGATCCGGCAACCGTGCTGACGCGCACCAACGAGCTGCCGGGCGGGCCGGTCCTCGGAGTCGTGCCCGACACCGAGTACCGCGAGGAGACCTTCACCCTGGACAAGGACAGCGCGCTGATCATGGTCACCGACGGCGTCGTCGAAGGACCGGGCCTCACGTTGGAAGCCGGACTGGAGCGAGCCGGAACACTGGCCGGCGCAGCCCTCCACGACGGACTGAACACCGAGGAGACCGCCGACCGCATCCTCGACGCCGCGGTCGCGGTGGACCACGCCGACGACGTGGCCGTACTGGTCATCCAGCGCACATGACGGCGCCCACGTCCTCACGCACCCGCATCGTGCGGGCAATGAGCCGGGACTCCGAGAAGGTCCGTGACTGGGCATCAGCCGGCAACCGTCAGCGGTCCTCGCGGTGGGTACGCGCCGCGATCCGGAGCAGTTCCTCGACCGCGCCGGTCAGCGGGCGGTCCTTCGGCCACACGGCGCGCAGCCGGCGGCGCAGGTCGGCCCCCGTCACCGGGACCTCCACGATGCGCCCCTCGGCCAGGTCGTCCCGGACACTGACCGCGCTGAGCACCGCCGGGCCCGCGCCTTCGGCGACGGCCTTGCGTACCGCGACGTTGGCGTCCAGCACCATCAGAGGTCTGGCCGGCTCGGCTCCCGCGCCGGCGAGCACACGCTCGATGGTCTCCCGCGTACCTGAACCCGGTTCGCGGACGATCAGGCGGGTTCGGGCCAGCTCGGTCAGATCCACCGGCTCTCGCCGTCGTGCCCAGGCATGCTGCGGCGCGACCACGACGACCAGCCGGTCGGCACCCACCTGTCGTGAGCTGAGGCCGGACGGAACGGTGGGCGCCTCGATGAACCCCAGACTGATCCGGCCATTCGCCGCGAGCGTGGCGACCTGTTCGGAATTGGTCACCTTGAGGCTGACGTATACGTCGGGCGATCCGCGCTGCAGCGTGCCGATCCACCGCGGCACGAAGTGTTCGGCCAGCGTCATGCTGGCCGCCAGGTGCAGGTCGAGGGCGTGGTCACCGCGCAGCGCCGCGACGCCCACCATCAGGGAGTCCACTTCGGCCAGCACCCGCCCCGCCCATTGGCACACCGCCTTGCCCTCGACGGTCAGTGCGGAGCCGCGGGTGTCGCGCTTCACCAGCGTCAGCCCCAGGCGCCGCTCGAGTTGTGTCAGGCGCTTGCTCGCGGCGGGCTGGCTGATCCCCATCCGCTCGGCGGCCTGCCCCAGGCTGCCGATCTCGGCCACCCATGTCAGCAACAGGAGACTGCTGAGATCGGGAGGCGACCTGCTCATAACCACAGTGTATGACGGCATTCCCGATGTGGCGGTACCAGGCCGCCGCCCGCTCGGCGAGGATGAAACAGCCGGAAAAACGCCCGGCACCCTTTCCTCGGAGAAAAACCGAAAGAGTTTAAGGACCGACCATGTCGCACCATCTCGACACTCCGCTGGCGGCCCAGAACGGCCAGCTGTTCATCGACGACCTGTACGTCTTTCCCGGTGAGCGCAGCACGGTGTTCATCATGGACGTCAACTCCGACATCACCGGCGTCTACGCCGAGCCCGGGTTCCACCCGGAAGCACGCTACGAATTCAAGGTTCACTTCGACGGCGCCGAATTCGAGACCTTGACCTATCGGGTCTCCTTCGACGAACCCGGCCCCGACGGCAGGCAAACCCTGCGCCTGCACGTCCTGACCGGAAACGAGGCGCGCGAGGACTCCGCTGACGGCGACCTGGTGCTGGAAGGCCGCACCGGTGAAACGGCCGACGCGGACGGCACCCGCGTCTGGGCCGGGCGCATCTCCGACTCCTTCTACATCGACCTGTCCCTGCTGGCCGTCGTCAATGGGGCGGTGGCCAAGGGAACGGCGGTGGACCTCTCGGACTGGCGCCCGCAGGAGGCGCAGAACAGCTTCGCCGGCACCACCGTGGAATCGATCGTGCTGGAGGTTCCGCACGAGCACGCGCAGCTGCGCCCCGGGGCCCGCACGGGCGTCTGGTGTGCGACCAAGCTGGCCACCGACGCCGGCGGATGGCGGCAGATCAACCGCGGCGGGCACCCGATGATGTGGCCGATCTTCTGGCCCGGCGACACCGACTTCAGCAACCCGGCCAACACCCGGCACCCCTCGCAGGACCGCGCCGCCGTGGGCGAATCCATCGCGGGCCAGGTCTCGGCTGTCGTCGCGGCCACCGGGACTTGCGCCGACCCAGAGGGCTACGGCCGGACCGTGGCCGGGCAGCTGTTCCCCGACGTGCTGGCCTACGTCGTCGGAACGCCCGCCACGTACGGCTTCGCCGCCCGCAACGGCCGCACCCTGGCCGACAACGCGCCTGAGGCGATGCTCTCGCTCGTGACCAACACGGCCGTGCCGGCCGGACTCAAGCCGTCCGTCGCCCAGCACCTGCGGAACGACCGCTTCCCGTACGTCGTGCCCGTATGACCACCCCGGTCACCCGTCCCCTCCGCGTCGCGATCGTCGCGGAGGGCTTCCGGCTCACGGGTTCCGACCGCATCGAGAGCCATCACGACACCGCCAACCAGGCCGACGGAGGACTTCGCGGGCACCGTCGAAACGCTCGGCGAGGGCGTGGATGGCCGCGCCGGACGGCGTGAACGCCGTGGCGCCAGGCAAGGACGAAACGCTGCTCATCTCCGGCGCCACCGGCGGCGTCGGTGCCTTGGCCGTGCAGATCGCCGCCGCCCGCGGCGCTCACGTGATAGCCACTGCCCGCCCCGGCGCCAAGGCCGACGTCGTCACCTGCGCCTGACCCCGCCTTTCCGCGGTCCGTCGCCCAGGCGGCGGACCGTACCCCACCGCGGCCGCCCCGCCCCGCCCCGACAGCCCCCGCCGTGGAGGGGTATCGCGAGAGCACCGATGGGCGCTCCCGACTGCCGATCACAACGAGAGCCCGTTGTTCCGTTGGTGTGCCCACACCGATCTCTGGGAGCCGGCGGCACAGGCGGTGGGCAGAACGGGGCGGTTGAACGGGAGGTAGACAACCAACACATCACATGTTGTGACACCATGCGTTGCACATCCAACGGAGACTCGACCAAGGACTCGTGTGCGACCACATATTCCGGCCCGGCAGGGCCTGCCCATCCTGGCGGCGGTCACCGCGCTGCTGACGGTGGTCCCCCTGGCGACAGCCGCCGACCACACCCCCGCCGCGGCCAAGGGCGTCACCATAGCCAACGGCGGTTCACTCGGATCCACTGCGCGGACCGTCACCCTCATCTCCGGTGACCGCGTCACCGTCACCCCCGACGGCTCCGGCCCCGCCACCGTCACCGTGGCCGCACCGAACGGGGACCGGGCGGACGTACGCGTCAGCAGCAGGGACGGGGACGTCTACGTCGTGCCCGCCGTGGCGGAGCGGTACGTGGCCGCCGGCCTCCTCGACGAGACCCTGTTCAACGTCACCCGGCTCGTCGCCGACGGGTACGACGACTCGCGCTCCCGTGGGCTGCCCCTCATCCTGAGCTATTCCTCGGACTCGCTGCGCAAGAAGGACCTGGCGTCCCTGCCCGAAGGTGCCACCGGCGCACGGGCGTTGACCAGTATCGACAGCACCGCTGTCACCCAGACCCACAGCCGGGCGGCGGACTTCTGGGCCGAGCTGACCCAGGCGACGCCCGCGGCTCGCGGCACCACCGCGGGCGAGCCGGCGCTGAACGGCGGCGTCCGCAAGGTCTGGCTGGACGGCAAGGTCAAGGCGACGCTCGAGTCGAGCGTCGCACAGATCGGCGCCCCCGACGCCTGGGCACGCGGCAACACCGGCAAGGGTGTCGACGTGGCCGTCCTCGACACCGGATACGACACCGAGCACCCGGATCTCGCAGGCGTCGTCGCCTCGTCCCGGAGCTTCATCCCGTACGAGGACGTCGTGGACCGCAACGGCCACGGCACACACGTCGCCTCCACCATCGCCGGCAACGGCGCAGCGTCCGGAGGCAAGGAGAAGGGCGTCGCGCCCGGAGCCGAGCTTCACGTCGGCAAGGTCCTCGACAACTCCGGCTCCGGATCCGACTCCTGGGTCATCGCCGGCATGGAGTGGGCGGCGCGTGAGACCAAGGCACGCGTGATCAGCATGAGCCTCGGCGGTATCGCCCCCGACGACGGCACGGACCCGCTCAGCCAGGCGGTGAACGCACTCAGCGCCGAGACGGGCGCCCTGTTCACCATCGCGGCGGGCAACAGCGGGGAGAACGGCCCGTCCACCGTCGCGAGCCCGGGCTCCGCGGACGCCGCCCTGACCGTCGGCGCCGTCGACTCCACAGACGCACTGGCCTGGTTCTCCAGCCGCGGCCCCCGATTCCGTGACGACGCGATCAAGCCCGAGATCACCGCGCCCGGCGTCGGCATCCTCGCGGCACGCTCGCAGTACGCCACGTTCGGCAGCGGCTCCTACGCCTCCCTGAACGGCACGTCCATGGCGACCCCGCACGTGGCCGGCGCCGCCGCCCTCGTGGCGGCCGGCCACCCGGAGTGGACCGGGGCCCGCATCAAGGACGCCCTCGTGAGCACGGCCCACGAGACGCCCGCCAACACGGCCGACGACGGTGGCAACGGGCGCGTCGACGCCGCGGCGGCCTCCGCGGCCCGCCTGGTGGCCACCGGCACCGCCGACGCGGGCATCCACTCCCTGGGCGGAAAGCCCGGGCAGACCGTGGAGCGCCGGATCGAGTGGCTCAACTCCGGCGACAAGGCGGTCACCGTCACGCTACGGGTCGACGCGCCCGACGCACCGCAGGGCCTGTTCACCGTGGCGGACCGTCAGGTGACCGTGCCGGCCGCGGGCACCGCCGCCACTACGCTCACCACCGTCCTCGACCGCGCACCGGCGGGTTCCCGCTTCACCGGACACCTCACGGGCCTGGTGGACGGCAAGCCCGCCACGCGCACCCTGGTCGCCGTCAGCACCCGCGAGGAGCACCACCATCTGCGGCTGCACTTCCAGGGCCGGGACGGCGAACCGCTGGCCGACGTGGTGCGGGTCCAGCGCCATGGTGACGGGTCCCGCTTCGAAGGGGTGACCAACACACGCGGCGACATCGACCTGGTCGTGCCGAACGGCGTCTACACGGCCTGGTTGTGGGGCGACGTCCGAGGCACCCACGGGGCCTCGTCGCTCGGGCAGGGGCTCCTGCTCAAGACCGGCATCCAGGTCCGCGACGCCGACACGTCGGCGACCGTCGACGGCAGGCAACTGCGACTGACCGAGGTCGTCACACCGCAGGTGACCACGGCAGGCGTCGTCCGCGCCGATTTCCTCCGGTCGTTCACCGACGGCTCTCCCGCCATCGGCGAGACCTCGACCCTCGCCCCCCAGCACGACAGCATGTGGGCGCTGCCGGCGAGCAAGCCCGCAGACGGCGATCTGCTGTACACCGTCCGGGCACGGATGGAGCAGCCTCTGCTCAGCCTCTCCTCGGGCTTCCAGAACTTCGACGACCTGGCTCTGGAGCCCGGTTCGGCCCGGCCGGCCGACCGGACGCACACCCTCCCGGCCGTTTTCGCCGGTGACGGCCGGGAGCAGGACTACGTCGCGGCCGGGGCCCGGGGCAAGGTGGCCGTGGTCCGCTACGTACCCCCGCCGGACGACGACGATGACGGCGATTCCCGGACCGCCTCCCACGACCAGATCGCCGCCGCCGAGAAGGCCGGCGTGGCGGTCCTCGTCATCGTCAACGGCGACAGCGGACGCTACTGGCCGAGCGGCAGCCGTAGCAAGATCGTCGTCGCGGGCATCTCGCGAACCGAGGGCGAGATCCTGATCGGCCGCATCCAAAGCGGTTCCGGCTCGGTGCCCATGCACATCGTCGGCCGCTCCACGACCGCGTACCTCTACGACCTGGTGCGCACCTGGCGCGGCGGCATCCCGAAGACGCTGCGCTATGCGCCGGGCACGAGGGAACTCGCCCGGGTCGACGTCGATTTCCGCACGACGAACAAGGTGTACGAGAACCGGTTCGACATCCAGCCGTACCAGCTCTTCCTGCTGGACTCGACCCGGCTGTCGACCTCCGGGGCGCGACGCACCGACTGGGTGACCGCCGCCCCCGGCGCCGTCTGGAGGGAGGAGGCCCATCAGAGTGGCAGCCAGTACTCCGACCAGTATTCCGGCCAGGTCGCCTATCGGGCAGGACGTGCCACGAGCGTCCAGTGGTTCGGTCCGGTCGAACGGCCCCGGGTCGTCGAGTACCTGGACACCCCGCGGCGCACGGGCGCTTCCGTCGTCGGGCAGATTCCCGGCTTCGGGGACGGCGGCCGCCATCACGCCGGCACCAATGGGCCCGGTACCACGACGCAGTCCGTCGAACTCCGCCGGAGCGACAAGCTGCTCGGCAGCACCGAAGGCCCGTACTTCGACTTCCCGGTTCCGAGCACCCCGAGCCGCTACCGGCTGGTGACCACCACGAAGCGCACCGAAGGGTACCCGTACTCCACCTCCACCCGAACCGAGTGGGGCTTCATGTCCGGGGTACCGCGGAACGGCAAGGCGCCGCTGCTCCCCCTCGTGCAGCTGGACTACACCATCCCGACCTCGACCGACGGGTCGGCCCGGCGTGACGCCGAGCTCGTCGTGGAGCCGTCGCACATCCGCGGCGCCTCCACGGCCCGGGTCCGCACCGACACGGTGGAGGTGTCCTACGACGACGGCAGGACCTGGCACCGCGTCAAGCAGCGGGACCTGCGGGACGGCGCCGTGCGCGTGAGGTTGGACGCCCCGCGGAAGGCCGCGTTCGTATCGCTGCGGGTCCACGCCTCGGACACGCGGGGCAACACCGTCACGCAGACGGTCATCCGGGCCACCGGCCTGCGCTGACCGGCCATCGGCGACCGGGCCGGGTGGGAACCACTCGGCCCGGTCGGCCTCGGGGCCCTCGGGGTCCTCGGGGAGGTGCCATCGCGAGCCGCACCTGGCACGGGAAAAGGGCTCCGGGGCGATCCGTCCCGTGCCATGATCCAGGCTTGTGTGGGGTGACGAAAGTCTGGCCGAACTCGAGGATTCCCTGAAGCGCCTGGCGGTACCTGGCCGTGCTCCGGCCCGGGTCCGCGTTGCCATCCGTCGCAGGCGTCACCTTCGCATCTTGTTGACCTGCATCCTCTGTTGCGCAGCGACGGGTGCGGTCTTCGTGACCGTCGACTACATGACCGCTGACGGCGTTTCCATGGCACAGACCCCCTGGGCAGTGGTCGCGCTGGTCTTCGGTGCCGTCGCGATTCCGGTGATGACCCTTCGCAGTTCCCTCGGCGGACGCGAAGCACCGCAGACCCGCTTGTCCTTCCGGCAGGTAGGCGTGGTCTTCGGTGCACGGCGGTACGCACTGGTCATGGAGATCGCCGAGGCCATCACGGCCTGCGCGGAGGCGCACAAGGCGGGCGGCGAAAGGCTGGCACCGAAACTTCGCACGGTCTCCCGCCGGATCGGAGCGGTCAGTCGTGGCATATCCGCCGCTCACAGGCAACGGCGCTCCGTCTCCTTGCTCTCGCACCGCCGCAGGACGCTCAAGGCGCACGAGCGCCGGGTGATCGCCGCGCTGCGCGCCTGCGAAGCCCGTCTCGACAGCGATCCGCGCCCGGCGCTGGAGGAGCTGGGCGGACTCCTTCTGACCATCGCGGATCGCTACTGCCAAGCCCGGGTGGGCGCGCTTCTGGACGAGGGCCAGCTACAGGGCGCCGTGGCGGGGCCTGACCGGGAGTGGATCCGTACCGTCACGTGGGCCGTCCTCACGATCGGAGGCGTGATCGGCGTCTCCCGGCTGGGGTTGTCCGACGGTGCTGAGCCGATCGTCATGGCGTGCACCGCCATCGCGGTGGCGGCCGTGGTCTGGAACCGCTCCGTACGTCGCGCCCTCGACATCGTCGGCCTCGCCCTGGGCCCTTGAGAGCGGGCCCCGCGCGCCGTGGGGCGCACCTGGGCGAGCGGGCGTCGGCACCAGCGTTCGCCGTCGCTTCGGCCTTGCGCTTGGCGCGGCATCCCGATGTATAGCAGCCTGCTATACACTGGGGGCATGGCGAAGCAGATCAACATCCGGCTCGATGACGCCGTTCATGCCCGTCTCGTCGCACGCGCCGAGGCCGAGGGCACCACGGTGACCGCACTGATCACGCAGGCTGCCGAGCGCGACCCCCGCCTCGACGACGGGGCCGCCACGGCCGCTGCGTTCCTGGCCAGGCATGCCGCGGAGTTCGCCGAGGCGTTCCCGGAAGAGGAGCCGGACAGCGCCACCGGACGGGCCGCCTGAGGTGGAGCTGCAGGTCGACATCCGCTGGCTGCTGGAACGCCAGGCCGAGGTGCTGCCGAAGGAGCCGTCGGTCCACGACTTCTCCGGTCTGGTCGCGGCGGTCGCCCGGCACCGGGTCAACGCCCCGAAGCTGGATTACACCGTAGACGCGGCCTGGCGTGCGGCAGCCCTCTTCCACGAGATCGTTTCGGTGTGCCCGCTGCCCGCCCGCAACGCCATGTACGGGGCGCTCGTCGCGGTGGCCTACATGGCGGCGTGCGGCCAGGCGGTCGATGCGCCGTACGGGGCGCTCAGCGACCTGGCGAAGCAGGTCCGTGCGGGGCGCGCGGACGTCTACGCCTGCGCCGACCAGATCCGTCGCTGGCGGCTCTGACCCACCTGCATCGTCACCCGCGACGAGGCGACCCGGCACCCACCGGACGGGCGCGGGCCGGTCCCGAGGGGCCGGCCCGCGTCCGCTTCCGCCGGATCTGCGGTTACTGCTTCTTCAGCGTGAAGTCGCTGGTGACCGTCGCCCCCTTCTGGATCTTCACGGTGGTGGCCACCGGCCGGTAACCGTCCTTGGCCACGATGACCTCCAGCGGGTTGTTGCGGGAGTCCAGCCACAGGGAGTAGGTGCCGTCGGCGGCCGTCCTGAGCGAGTAGTCCGCCGCCCAGCTGCCGATCTCCACGGTGGCGCCGGCCAGCGGCTTGGTGGTGCCGTCGCTCTGGATGCCACGGACGGTTCCGGTGATCTTGCCCCAGGTCTTCGGCGGGTCGACGTGCAGGGACACCGGGACCTTCCGCATCCCGTACGGGCTGTCGTTGTCCAGCGCCAGCTGCGCCGTGAAGTCACCCGGCTGCGCGACCTCGGGCACCGAGGCGTCCAGCGTGACGGTGACGGTCGTGCTCGCACCGGGCTGCAGGGTGAAGTGCTGGGTGCTCGTCCTCAGCCACGGGACGTCGCTCGTGCCTCCCTGGTCGTAACCGGGCAGGAGCTCCACGGTGTTGCTCGGGGTGTACGGCTCGCTGCCGCCGCCGATCTTGTACAGGCCGAGGGCGGCGGCGCCGCGGTAGGTGGCCACGTTGGCGTTGGGCAGGGCGGTCCAGGCGCCGGCCTGCGGGTCGTAGGCGAAGCCCTGGTTGGTGAGGGCCTCGTGGCTGATGCCGCTGGAGATCACGAGCTGGTCGTTCGCCGCGGTGGACGAGGAACTCCACAGCGGGATCGGCAGGTCGGGAAGCGCGGTCCACGTGTCGGCGGCCGGGTCGTACACGTAGGCGTGCTTGCTCTCGCCGAGGCCGTCCGCGTTGCCGCCGGCGCAGTAGAGCTTGCCGTTGACGCCGCCGCACGACTCCCAGGCGACCCGCTCCGGGTAGTCGGCGATCCGGGACCAGGTGTCGGTGTCGGGGTCGTACGCGTACGCCTCGGCGGTGCCGCAGCGGTCGTCGCAGCCGCCGACCGTGTAGAGCTTGCCGTCGAGAGCCGCGTTGCCCTGCCCCGCATAGGCCGCGGGCGTCGGTGCGCCGGTGCTCCAGCGGTCGGCGACGGGGTCGTAGATCTCCAGCTTGGGGTCGGTGGTGTTGTCCGGGAGCCAGCCCCCGACGGTGTAGAACTTGCCGTCGACGAACTGCCCCGAGGGCGCCTCCCGGCGGTCCGCCGCGCTGGCCACCCGGCTCCAGCCGCCGACGACGGGGTCCAGGACGTACATCGCGTTGGTGACGTCGAAGCCGGTGTAGCCGAAGGCGGAGTAGACCTTGCCCCCGTAGGTGCCGACCGCGTTGCCGAGGACGGTCTCCGGGAGGTCGGGGCCGGTCTGCCAGGCGCCGCCGGACGGCGCCGCGGCGTGCTTCGCCCCGGTCGGGGCCGAACCCTTCTTGCTCGCGTGCGGGGAGAAGTGCCCCTTGACGGTCTGGAGGGGTGCGCCGCTGCCGAGGGCCTGGGACTGGAAGCCGCCGGCCCGTTCGCCCACCGTCACGGTGACGGGCGCGCCCCCGGTGTTCTTGACGGTCATGTTCCGCGTGGCGGACTTGCCCCAGGCGAGGGTGGCGCCGACGGAGTCCGGGGTCACGGTCAGTTGCCCGGCCTTGAGCTTGTAGGAGGCCGTGACGGCGCTGTCGGCCGCGATGTTGACGCTCTTGGTCAGCTCCGTGTAGCGCGGCCTCGCAGCGCTGACCTCGTGCTTTCCGAGGCCTGGCGAGAACATGAGGTAGAGCCCGTCGCCGAGTGCGGGGTCCTCGGGGGTGGCCACGCTCGTCGCGGTCGCCCCCGGCTCGCCCTTGACGGTGACGGCGGCGCCGACCAGGCCCTTGCCGGTGTTGGCGTCGGTCACGGTCCCGGTGACCAGGCCGCCGGGGGTGGCCGTGTAGCCGCGATCGCCGACGAAGACGTCGTCGACGCCCCACCACCAGGCGAACTCGGTGACGAAGTGGAAGCGCACGCGGACGTCCCGCTTGCCGGCGAAGTCGTCGAGCGGGATCTCGACCTTGGCGTGGTCCGCGAAGCCCGCCGTCGCCGACCACAGGGACTTCCATGTGGCGCCGTCGTCGGAGCTGGCGTCGACCGAGACCGCGCTCCCGTCGGACACCCAGTACATGGCGTCGAAGGCCAGCTCGGGATCGGACGCGCCGGTCAGGTCGTAGGCGGGGCTGATCAGCTGTGTGTCGTAGGGCGAACCGATGGTGGGGTTGTCGGCGATGGCGAAGGCTCCGTCGCCGCCGGTCTGGTTGCCACGGCCGCCGGGGTCGTCGAAGGTCCAGCCGCCCTCGCTGCCGTCGGCGTTGACGACGCGCCAGCCCTGCGGGGCGGAGTCGGTGGACGCGAAGTGCTCGGTGGCGCCGTCCAGGTGCACGGCGTAGCCGGGTGCGGTGGCCTGCCAGGGGTCGGCCCGCAGGGGCAGGTCGAGGGACTGCGGAGCGTCGGTGACCGTGAGGGACCTGGTCGCCGTCGTGTAGCCGGGCAGGGACGCGTCGGCGTGGAGGGTGTAGTCGTGGCCCTCGGGAAGGCTGAGGGTGAAGGCACCGGTGGCCGGGTCGGTCCACACCGGGCCGCCGGGGACACCGTCCACGGTGATCTTGGCGTACAGCGGCCAGCCGTGACCGGAGTCGTCGGTGACCTTGCCGGAGACGGTCTGGCTGGGGACCGGCTTCAGCGCGAAGTCCCGGGTGACGGTGCCGCCTTCGGTGACGTCGACGTCCTTGGTGGTGCTGCCGGCGTAACCGTAGGCGTCGACGGTGACGTCGTAGCCGCCCACCGGGAGGCCGAGGCTGTAACCGCCGTCGGCCCCGGTGCGCGTGACGTTGTCCGTTCCCGCGCTGACGGTGGCACCGGCGAGGGGCTTGCCGGTGACCTGGTCGGTCACGGTGCCGGCCAGCGTCCCGTGCGGGCCGGTGCGGAAGGCCCGCAGGCCGTCGGGGGTGCCCAGGCCCGTCGGGCCGTCGTATCCGTCGGCGCCGGAGCACAGGTAGGCCGGGGTGCAGGTGCCGTTGCTGCCGGCGGTGACGTCGTGGAACCCCGCGTCCGCCGCGTAGGGGTAGGAGTTGGGGTACGTGCCCGCGACGGGGGTGCCGGCGTTGGCGTAGACGGCGGCGATGATCGGCGAGCCGGCGCTGGTGCCGCCGAACTGCGCCCAGCCGCCGCCACCGTAGGTCTGGTACACCGCGACCGGGGTGGCGGGGTCGGCCACCGCGGCGACGTCCGCGACGGCGCGGTTGGCGCAGCCGGTGTCCTTCTGGAATGCGGGCTTGGGCACGTAGAGCGAGCACCCGGACCCCGCGCCGTCCCAGACGGTCTCGGACCAGCCGCGGCTGCTCCCGCTGTCGGCGGTCAGGGAGGTGCCGCCCACCGCGGTCACGTAGGACGACGCGGCCGGGTAGGAGACGCCGTAGCCGAAGTCGCCGGAGGAGGCGACCATCGCGACGCCGGGGTGGTTGTAGTGGGCGTCCAGCACCGTCGTCTGGTAGGGGTCCTCACCGCTGCCGAAGCGGTAGTCGGTGCCGTAGGAGTTGGAGACGAACTTGGCGCCGAGCGCGACCGCCGTGTCGACGGCGGCGCCGAGGTCCTCGAAGCCCGGGGTGTCGGCCTCGACGAGCAGGATGTGGGCCTCGGGGGCGATCG
The DNA here is from genome assembly GCF_033792765.1 of Streptomyces sp. PA03-6a. NCBI lineage: Bacteria > Bacillati > Actinomycetota > Actinomycetes > Kitasatosporales > Streptomycetaceae > Streptomyces > Streptomyces sp. PA03-6a. The sequence goes on from NZ_JARAVK010000066.1 coordinate 20,382, forward strand.
CCGAGACCATGTCGAGGTCGAGGGAGATCTCCCCGGCCCAGTCCGGGTCGGGCTGCGGGTAGTCGGTGCCGCCGCGCTGGTCGACCTTGCGGAAGCAGCCGTCGTCGGCGGTGCAGGCGGGCAGGCCGTACTGCTCGCGGTAGACCGCCAGGTCGTCCTCGGCGGTCGGGTCGTCGAAGGCGTCGACGATGGCGATCGTCTGCCCCGCTCCGCCGCCGGCCGGGAGGTTGTAGGCCGAACGCAGGTCGGCCGGTCCGAACCCGCCCGGCGCCGCGGTGGTCCGCAGGCCCTTGGCCGGCTTCACATCGGTGCGGCGCAGGGCGTAACAGGTGGCCTCGCCCTTCTTCGCGGCGCCGCACGCCGCTTCGTAGGGCGCGTCACCACCCGCGGCAGCGGACGCTGTGGCGGTCGCGGCGGAGGGCGCCGCAGCCTGGGACGGTGTCTGGATGCCCAGGACGGCCAGCGCGGCGGTGACGATCACCGCCGACCATGTGGACATCCGCCGCCGGAGCGGTGGACCGGATATGTGTGCTACGCGCAACGTCCGACTCCCCAGTGATCCCGTGAAACGCCGATATATGAAGGTTCGACAGCGAACTTCTGCGGTCGCCGGGAGTCCATTAGCGGAGAGATCACGTATCCATGTCAACGCCGAAAAGGCAGAAACGGGCCGCCATTTCGCGTTCTCCGGTGCACTCGACGTGAATGTGTCCGGATTCCGGTGAGCGGGTGTGGATCAATGGCGCCATGCGTGACAGGTCGCACCATGAGGGTGGTTGACGCACGCATCGCCCGATTCCCGGCCTGCCGTCCTTACCCCGCCGTGGAGCCCGCGTGCCCTGCTTGCGGCCATCTGGCCCCAATCACGCGACGTACCGGGGTATTCGCCGACATCCCCGCCTTTCCCGGTTTCCGTGCGCGACCCCGGCCGGGTCGTTACCGCCGGGCAAAATCGCGTCAATTATTCACCCATTGATGTTTCACTCGCCCGCGGGCGACTTGGCCGTACGGCGGGCACGGGATTGCCTATTCCCCATTACCTCCGACTTCCGGGACGGACATCCGGTCGCCGCGCAGGATGCCGGCCGGGCGGGTCCGCCGGCGAACGACGAAGGGTGTGCCCCCGACCGTGCGGCCGTGGGCACACCCTTCGCCATGGTGGGCTTGCCTACTTCTTGAAGCCGTAGTTCATCAGCTTCGTCGCGTCCGAGGCACGGCTGGTCGCCGAGGAGGAGGCGAGAACGGTACCGATGACCGTCTTGCCGTTCCGGGTCGCGGCGAAGACCAGGCAGTACTTCGCAACCGCGCCGGAACCGGTCTTGACACCGATGGTTCCGGAGTAGCTCTTCAGCAGCGTGTTGGTGTTGGTCCACGACATGTAGCGGTAGCCACCGCTCTTCGTGGTCACCTTCTGCTTGGTCGCCTTCGTCTTCACGACGGTGCGGAAGGTGGAGTACTTCATCGCGCTGCTGGCGAGCTTGGTCAGGTCGCGGGGAGTCGAGTAGTTCCCCCCGTTCCCGATGCCGTCGAACGAGTCGAAGTGGGTGTTCTTCAGACCCAGGCTCTTGGCCGTCGAGTTCATCTTGCCGATGAACGACTTGACCCGTGCGGCCCGCGTGGAGCCGCTGCCGAACTTGTCGGCGAGAGCGTAGGCCGCGTCGCAGCCGGACGGGAGCATCAGCCCGTACAGCAGCTGACGGACCGTCACCTTGTCACCGACGATCAGGTGCGCCGAGGAGGCGCCCTTGGAGACGATGTAGTCGCTGTACGCCTTCTGAATCGTGACCTTGGCGTCAAGGTTCAGATTCGGCTGGGCGAGCACGACGCGAGCGGTCATGATCTTGGTGGTGGAGCCGGTGGAACGGCGGGTGTCGGCGGCCTTCGAGTAGAGGGCCTTACCCGTCGCGTTGTTCATCACGAAGCCGCCCTTGGCGGTGATCGTGGGCACCGTAAGCGTCGCGGCCTGGGCCGGGACGGTGAGTGCTGCGGCGGACAGCACTGCTCCCGCAGTGATCGTCACCGCAGACACGCGGGATGTGATCTTTATACCGTTTTTCAAAGTGTATACCCCAAATGTTCCTATGGGTTGACGGCATGACGAAGCCGCCAGCCCATAGGACTCCCGAGGGGCGCAAAGGGATGCACATCCTGCCGAGAATTTTCCGAGTTCTCACGCGATTCATTCGGGCATAAGCATCGAATCACCCCTGCGTGGAGGATTTCGGGCCGGTGCGGCATGATGCCGACCCCGCCACGCACTCTCCCCCATCCAGGCCCGCCGCGGGACCGGCATCCGCATGCGCGACGGCCGCCGCCGGCATCTCCCGGTCGCCCGCCCGACGCTGCGCACCGCCCTGGGGCCGCTCCGCCAAGATCCGCTCAACCAGCCACCCAGCCAGCAGAAACGATGTCTAATGGCCCCGCAGTGAATGGATTCATTCGCCACCGCCGACACAGCTGATGGCGCATCACCGTCCAGATGGGATCACTTACTTGCACATATCGAGAAAGCTCACGCGCTTCGGACGGCACAGACTCACCGCGGGCCTGACGGTACTGAGCCTGTCGCTGCTCACCCTGCTGGGGACGCAGGCATCGGCCGCCGCACGGACGCCGACCGGTACGACACGCGAGGTCGCGGACACCGGCAGGGACAACGGGCTGTCCATGGAGCCCTCCTGCTCCACACCCGAGAAGAACGAGTTCGCGTGCTTTGCCCTGCGCCGCACGGACCTCGCCACCGCCAGGCGGTCGTCGGAACCGGCCGGGTACGGCCCCGGCGATCTGCGGAGCGCCTACGACCTCCCGTCCAACGGCGGCGCCGGCCAGACCGTCGCCGTGGTCGCCGCGTACGACGACCCCACCGCCGAGCAGGACTTAGCGGTGTACCGGCAGCAGTACGGACTGCCGGCCTGCACCACCGGCAACGGCTGCTTCCGCAAGGTCGACCAGCGCGGCGGCACCGACTACCCGCAGCCCGATCCCGAGTGGGCCGGGGAGATCTCGCTGGACCTGGACATGGTCTCTGCCGTGGCGCCGAACGCGCACATCCTGCTGGTCGAGGCCGACAGCGCCGACCGCGAGAACCTCGGCGCGGCCGTCGACCAGGCCGTCGCGCTCGGCGCCAAGTTCGTCTCCAACTCCTACGGCTCCTACTACGACAGTTACCCCGGTGGCGGTGAGGACCCCGCCGAGACCACCGACACGCACTACGACCACCCCGGTGTCGCCATCGTCGTCGCCTCGGGAGACCTGAACTACGGGGTCCCCTATCCCGCCGCCTCCCCCTACGTCACCTCGGTGGGCGGAACCTCCCTCGCCCGTGACCCGAGCAGTCCCCGCGGATGGTCGGAGTCGGTCTGGAGCAACGGGAACGACGGCACCGGCTCGGGCTGCTCCGCCTACCAGGCGAAACCGGCCTTCCAGAAGGACACCGGCTGCCCGCGGCGTACCGTCGCGGACGTCTCGGCCGTCGCCGACCCCGCCACCGGGGTGGCGGTCTACCAGACGTACGGGCAGACCGGCTGGCAGGTCTACGGAGGGACCAGCGCGGCCACGCCGATCATCGCCGGGGTCTACGCGGCGGCCGGAACGCCGGCGGCCGACAGCTACCCCAACTCCTACCCCTACTCCGCCGTCGGCGGCCTCAACGACGTGACCAGCGGGGCCAACGGCGAGTGCGACCCCGCCTACCTGTGCACCGCGGGGCCGGGATACGACGGACCGACCGGACTGGGCACGCCCCGGGGTCTCGGCGCGTTCCGCGGCGGGCCGCGTGGGGAGGTCTCCGGGACGGTCACCGACTCCGGGACCGGCAAGCCGGTTGCCGGGGCCGCGATTTCGGGCGGTGACGTCGTGGTGCACTCCGACGCCTCGGGGGCCTACACGCTCTCCCTGCCGGCCGGAACCTACGACATCGGCGTCGAGGCCTTCGGCTATGCGACCGTGTCCACACCGGACGTCACGATCGCCGACGGGGCCGCCCTGACGAGGGACTACGCACTCCACACGGTGCCCAGCCGCACGGTCACGGGGAAGGTCACCGACGGTTCCGGCCACGGCTGGCCGCTCTACGCCAAGATCGCCGTGGACGGCTCGCCCGCCGGCCCGGTGTGGACCAACCCCACGACCGGTGCGTACAGCGTCAAGCTCCCGCAGAACCGTGCGCACACCCTGCGGATCACGGCCTCCCTCCCCGGCTACGAGGAAGTCACCCGGCACCTCGCGGCAGGAACGGCGGCGCAGAAGCTCGACATCCCGGTACCCGCCGACGTCTGGTCGGCCGGCGCCCCCGCCTACGCGCCGAAGCTGACCGGCCCGACGCAGGAGTTCGCCTCGACGGACTCCGCGCCCGAGGGCTGGTCGGTGGTCAACGCCGAGGGGACGCAGGGTGGCTGGGCGTTCGACGACCCGGGATCGCGTTCCAACACCACCGGCGGCGACGGCGGTTTCGCGGTGGTCGACAGCGACCACTACGGCTACCCGGCCAACCAGGACTCCAGCCTGGTCAGTCCGCGGTTCGACTTCACCGACGTCGCGGTCCCCGAGCTGGCCTTCGACACCGACCTGATGCCCTTCTTCGGTCAGACCGCCGACCTCGACGCGAGCACCGACGACGGCCACACCTGGAAGAACATCCGGTCCCTCACCAACGACGCGGCCGGCCCGGCACACCTCGAGGTGCCCCTGGCCGGGTACGCGGGCGAGCCCTCGGTCCGGCTGCGGTTCCACTACGCCGCCTCCTACGCCCTGTGGTGGGCCGTGGACAACGTCTTCATCGGCGGCCGGGAACTCACCCCCACCCCGTCCGGCCTGATCACCGGAACCGTCACCGACGCCAACACGGGCACGGGGCTGGCATCCGCCACCGTCACCGACCGCGACGAGCCCAGCCTGAGCGCGATCACGGCGTCGACACCCGACGACCCGAACCTCGGCGACGGCTTCTTCACGCTGACCGCGCCGCCGGGCAAGCACGCCCTCACGGCATCGACGCCGCGCTACACCGAGCGGACCAAGACGGTCGCGGCTCGCGCCGACACCGCCGTCGCCTCGTCGTGGGAACTCGCGGCGGGTCAACTGTCCCTGACGACCGACCCGATCGAGGCGACCGCTGTCCTGGGCAAGAGCGCGACGCACAAACTGACCGTCGCCAACACCGGGGGCGCGCAGGCCACCTTGACGCTGGCGGAACGGGCGGGCTCCGGCGACGCCGACGAGGGCGCACCTCTCCACCGCGTCACCCAGCGTCTGCTCCCGTCCTCCGGCGCCGACGGGCACTCCGCGCAGATCGACGGCCGCACCACGCGGACGGCCGGACACGCGGCTGCCCCCGCCACGGCCGGACCCTCGGGTGACGCCTGGAAGCCCGTCGCCGACCTGCCCACGGCCATCATGGACAACGTCGTCGACACCTACGACGGCAAGGTCTACTCGGCCTACGGGTACGACGGGGAGGACGACACCGGCGACCTGTACCGCCTCGCCCCGGACACAGGAACCTGGACCCGGCTCACCTCGTCCCCGCACCCGCGCCGCGCTCCCGCGCACGGCTTCATCGACGGCAAGTTCTACGCCGCGGGCGGCTGGGGCAGCAGCACCGGCGGCATCGACCCGGGCCTGGACGTCTACGACCCGGTCCGCAACACCTGGACCAGCGGCGCGAAGGCGCCCAAGGCCTACGCCGGATCGGGCAGCACCGTCCTGGACGGCAAGCTGTACACGATCGGCGGTTGCGCGGCCACGAGCTGCGGCACGACCGACGCCTCCGTCTACGATCCCCGGGACGACCGCTGGTCCGAGATCGCCCCGTATCCGGAGCCCATCGCCTGGCAGTCCTGCGCCGCCATCGGAACCCGGATCTACTGCGCCGGCGGGGAGAGCGGAGGCGCCGCCGCCGTCTCCTCCGCGTACGTCTACAACCCCGCCACCGACAAGTGGTCGGCCCTGCCCGACATGCCGATCCCGCTGTGGGGGGCGGCGTACACCGCGGCCAACGGACTGCTGCTGATCTCCAGTGGAGTGACCGACGACAGTCAGCTGACGAACCAGGGCTTCGCCCTCGACCCCGCGACCGGCACGTGGAGCACCCTGCCCAACGCCAACACCAGCACGTTCAGAAGCGGCGGCGCGACGGGCTTCTACAAGGTCGGCGGCACCGTCGACGCGTACGAGCTCTCCCCCACCACCACCGTCGAGCTCCTGCCCGGCTACGACCAGACGGGACTGTCGGAGGTCACCTGGCTCGGCGAGTCCGCCAAGAAGATCACCCTGGCCCCCGGCCAGAAGACGGTGCTCACGCTCACCTTCGACACCGCGGAACTGGAGGTCGCGCAGCCCGGCGACTACGGCGCCCGGCTGGCCCTGTTCACCGACACCCCCTACGCGCTGCCCGACATCCCCGTGTCCCTGCACGTCGACCCGCCCAGGACCTGGGGCGCCATCAGCGGAACGATCCTCGGGGCGACCCCGGCAGGAGGCACGGCTCCCCTGGCGGGCGCGACCGTGCAGATCGACGGCTGGGCCGGCTCCTACACGCTGACGACGCGCGCGGACGGCACCTTCGGGCTGTGGCTCGACAGCCGTAACAACCCGCTGACCGTCATCGTCGCCAAGGACGGCTACCGGCCGACCGTGGCCACCGTGCGGCTCGAGAAGGGAGCCACCGTCACCCACGACGTCACGTTGAAACGGGTATAGCGGCCACGGCCTCCCCGGGGACCGCGGCGGCCGTACGCAGTCCCCTGTGGGCTGCGTACGGCCGCCGCCATGGTCCACCCGGACGATCCGTCCGGTCCCTTGGGCGCGCCGCGCCATCGCCCCGAGGGCCGTGGCGGGACGCTCGCCGTAGCCGCGACGGGTTCCTCCCGTCGACAGGCCGGGCGCCGTATCCCCGAGCACGGCGCCCGGCCACCGGTGCGGTCGGGCGGCGGGTGCATGGCTGCGGCGGTACGGGGCAGGCGACCGAGTACGGCCGCGCCGCGACCATCCCACCCCCGGTCGTCGGCGCGGCCGCCGCATCATGCGAGCCGTACGGACGCCTCCCGGGCTCGCGAGCTATATGTCAGCCCGACCCGCCCGGATGACGTATGGTGGACTCACCGACGCGGGGTGGAGCAGCTCGGTAGCTCGCTGGGCTCATAACCCAGAGGTCGCAGGTTCAAATCCTGTCCCCGCTACGACATCCGGCCCCTGCCACATCATGTGGCAGGGGCCGGACCCGTGTGTTCGCGGTGCCGCGTCTCCGGTGGTCGGTGGAGTGACCAAACCATGTGACTCGGAAAGCTTCCAACCGTTGCGCTTCCGTGTCCGGATGGGGCAGGCTGTCGATCTTGTCAGGCCCTACCCATGGCAGGCGCCGGTGCGAGGGGGCATGTTCACGTCCGTGAGGTGACCAAGCGGGCGATGCGGAAGGAAACCGTGTGAGCCGGATCTCGGTCCGGGGATTCGCGGTGGCTTCGGCCACTGCGGTCACCACCGTGGGCGCCGTCGTCGGTGTCGCCTCCGAAGGCGAGCAGACGGGCCTGCAGCCCGTCGCCGCCGACACGACGACCGTCCTCGCGGACATCACCACCGGCCAGCACGTTCAGCAGGCCTCGCTCACGCATCAAGTGCAGGCGCAGACGGACGCCGCTGACGTCACCACGCGCAAGACCGCTGAGGAATCGGCCCGCCGGCAGGCCGCCAAGGACGCCACCGTCCGCAAGGAGGCCAAGCGGAAGGCCGAGGAGAAGAAGAAGGCGGCCGCCCAGGTGGTGACGGCTTCCTACTCCACCGCCGAGATCCAGGCAATGGCGCGCGAGATCGTAGGCGACTCCTCCCAGTTCCAGTGCTTCTCGCAGATCGTCACCCGTGAGAGCGGCTGGAACTACACCGCGACCAACGCCTCTTCCGGCGCGTACGGGCTCGTCCAGGCCCTTCCGGGCACCAAGATGTCCACCGCCGGCGCCGACTGGCAAACCAACCCGCGCACCCAGGTCAGGTGGGGCCTGAACTACATGAACGCCGCCTACGGCAGCCCCTGCGGCGCCTGGTCGTTCTGGCAGACCAACCACTGGTACTGACCAGCCGTTGCTCCCCCATCGCGGTGAGCCGGCGCGCTGCTCGGGAACGCCACCGTCCTCTCAGCCGCCCTGACCGACACCATCGGCTGACCCACCGCACGGCCACGGCGCACCCCCGTCCGGGGGTGCGCCGTGGCCGTGGAACCTTCATCTCCCGCAGCCGGTCCGGAGTTCACGTCCGGGGTGCGCCGACGGCCCGTTGCGCGGGCCGTCGGCGCCGTTCCCGGCGCTTGCCCGGTTACTTGCGCTTGAGGGTGAAGTTGGCGGTGACCGTCGCTCCCTTCTTCAGCTTCACCGTCGTGACGGTCGGCTGGTAGCCGTCCTTGGCGACGATGACGGTGAGCGGGTTGTTGCGGACGTCGAGCCACAGTCCGTACGTGCCGTCGGCGGACGTGGTGAGCGTGTAGGACGAGGCCCAGCTGTCGATCTGCACGGTCGCGCCGGCCAGGGGTGCGGTGCCACCGGTGGCCTTGTTGCCCAGGACGAGACCGGTGATCTTCCCCCAGGTCTTGGGCGGGTCGACGTGCAGGCTGACCGGGATGCGCGGCACCGCGTACGGCGTGTCGGTGCCCACGCTCAGGCCTGCGGTGAGGTCACCGGGCTGGGTCACGGAGGGAGCCGTGGCGTCCAGCGAGACGGTGACGGTCGTGCTGGCACCGGGCTGCAGGGTGAGCTCCTGGACGCTGGTGCTCAGCCAGTCGACGTCGCTCGCCCCGCCCTGGTCGTAGCCGGGCAGCACCTCGACCCTGCCGATCGGCCTGCCGGGGGCGTTGCCGCCGCCGACCTTGTAGAAGCCGGGTGCGCCGCCGCCGCGGTAGGTGGCGACGTTGGCGTTGGGCAGGGCGCCCCAGGTGCCGGACTTCGGGTCGAAGGCCTGGCTCCGGTTGGTGAGGGCGTTGTTGCCGATTCCGCCGACCAGCAGCAGGCGCCCGTTGGCCGCGGAGTAGTGGGTACCCCACTGCGGGGCCGGGACGTCCGCGAGCTGCGACCAGCTGTCGGCGCCCGGGTCGTAGGCGTAGGTGTGGATGACGTCGTTCTCGCTGGCGCCCAGACCACCGGCGCAGTAGATCTGGCCGTCGATGGCGCCGCACGCCTCCCACGAGATGGGCTCGGGGTAGGCCGCGATCTGGGACCAGCTGTCGGTGCCCGCGTCGTAGACGCTGGCGTCGGTCGTGCCGCAGAAGTCGGCGCCGCAGCCGCCGATCATGTAGAGCTTGCCGTCCAGGACGGCGGTGCCGGAGCCGGCGTACGGCTTGGGCGCGGAGGCGCCGGTGGTCCAGCTGTCGGAGGCGGGGTCGTAGATCTCCAGCTTGGCGTCCGGGGTGCCGGCCGGGCCCCAGCCGCCGACGGCGTAGAGCTTGCCGTCGATGAACCCGTGGGCCGGGTCCTCACGGGTGTCGGACGCGCTCGCCAGCTTGGTCCAGCTGCCGGCGACCGGGTCGAGGACGTACAGGTCCTTGACGTCGGTCGATCCGTTGTACCCGAAGGCCGAGTAGACGTTGCCGTCCAGGGTGTCGACCGCGTTGTCCATGAGGGCGGTCGGCAGGTCCGGGGCCGTCTGCCAGGTGTCGTCGGCAGGGGTCGCCGCGGCGGGCTTGGCCGTGCCGGCCGGTGCCCGGGCGTTGCTGGACAGCGGGTTGAAGTTGCCCTTGACGTTCTGCAGCGCGGCGCCCTTGGCCTGCTGGGTGAAGCCGCCGGCCTGTTCGCCGAGCTTGACCGTGGCGGCGGCGCCGCCGGTGTTCCTGACGGTCAGCTTCTGCGTCTTGGCCCCGCCCCAGGCGACGGAGGCGGAGACGGAGGCCGGGGTGATGGCGACCTGACCGGCCTTGAGCTTGAAGTTCGCCTGGACGGCGCTGTCGGCCCCCGCCTTGGCGGTCTTGGTCAGCGAGGTGTACTTCGCCTTGGCCGCGGTGTAGGGGTGGCTGCCGAAGGCGGTCGAGACGAACGAGTAGTAACCGTCGGGCAGGTTCGGGTCGTCGGGGGTGGCCCCGGTGGTGGTCTTCTCGGTGGGCTTGTCCTGGCTGGTGACGGTGGCACCGACGATGCCGCCACCGGTGTTGGCGTCGGTCACGGTGCCCACGACCAGGCCGGCGGGGACGGGGGTGAGCTGCCGGTTGCCGATGAAAACGTTGTCGACGGCCCACCACCAGCCGAAGCTCCCGGTGAAGTGGAAGCGCAGCTGCACCTCGGACTTGCCCGCGAAGTCGGACAGCGAGGCCTCGATGTGGTCGCCGGTGACGTCCGAGCCGGGCGACCAGATCTTGGCCCAGGTCTTGCCGCCGTCCGCGGTCGCCTCGACGGCCGCGGACTGGCCGCCGTACTGCTTGTACTCGGTGTCGAAGGCGACCTCGGGGTCGTTCTTGCCGGTGAAGTCGTAGACCGGGCTGATCAGCGAGGTGTCCTGGGTGACGCCGCCGCCGAAGTGGTCGCTGTCGATGACGGCGAACGCGCCGTCACCACCGGTGTGGTTGCCGCGGTCGCCCGGGTCGTCGAACTGCCAGCCGCCCGTGGTGTCCTTGGCGTTGTCCACCGTCCAGTCGGCGGGCGGGGCGTCGGTGGCGTCGAACGGTTCGGTGGTGCCGGTCACGTCGACCCGGTATCCGGGCGGGTTCGCCGTCCAGGAGTCGACCGGGACCGCGATGCCCACCGTCTGCGCCGAGTCGCCGACGGTGATCGTCTTGCTGACGGTCTTGTAGCCGGGCGTCGCCGAAGCGACGTGCAGGGTGTAGGAGTGCCCCTGGGGCAGGTCCAGGCTGTACGCACCGGTCGCGGGATCGGTCCACACCATGCCGGGGACGCCGTCCGCGGTGATCTTGGCGTAGAGCGGCCAGCCGTGGCCGGAGCCGTCGGTGACCTTGCCGGCGACCGTCTGGCTCGGCACCGGGGAGAGGCTGAAGTTCTTGGTGACCGTGGCGTCCTCGTCGACCACGATCCCGTCGGCCGAGCCGTCGGCGTAGCCGAACGCCTCGACAGAGACGTCGTAGGTGCCGGTGGGCACGGTCAGGGAGTAGGTGCCGGAGGCGTCGGTGTGGGCGATGCCGGTGCCCGCCGTGACGGTGGCACCGCTGACCGCCTTGCCGGTGGCGCTGTCGGTCACGGTTCCGGCGATCACACCGTGCGCGCCGGTACGGAACGCGTTCAGGCCGGCGGGCGTGCCGAGGCCCGTCGGGCCGTCGAAGCCGGTGGCTCCGTTGCACAGGTACGACGGGGAGCAACTGCCGTTGCTGCCGGTGGTGATGTCGTTGAGTCCGGTGCCGGCCTCGTACGGGTACGCGTTCGGGTACGAGCCGGCGACGGGGGTGCCGGCGGCGGCGTACACCGAGGCGATGATGGGCGACGAGACGCTGGTGCCGCCGTAGACCGCCCAGCCGTTGTGGCCGTAGGTCTGGTAGACCGCCACGTCCTCCGCGACGGCCGAGACGTCGGCGAGTGCGCGGTTGTCGCAGCCGGTGTCGTGCTGGAAGGCGGGCTTGGGCTCGTACAGCGAGCAGCCGGAACCGGCCAGGCTCCAGGCGTCCTCGGTCCATCCGCGGGGGGTGGACGGCGCGCGGGTCAGTGTGGTGCCGCCGACCGCGGTCACGTACTGCGAGGCGGCCGGGTAGCTCACGCCGTAGCCGTAGTCGCCGGTGGACGCGGTGATCGCGACGCCGGGGTGGTTGTAGTGGGCGTCGAGGTCCGTGGTCTCGGACGGGTCCTCGCCGTTCCCGCCGCGGTAGTCGGTGCCGTAGGAGTTCGAGACGTACTTCGCACCGAGTGCGACCGCCTGGTCGACGGCGGCGGACAGGCTCTCGAAGCTGTTGTCGTCGGCCTCGACCAGCAGGATGTGCGCGTTGGGCGCGATCGCGGAGACCATGTCGACGTCGAGCGAGATCTCACCGGCCCAGCCGGGGTCCGGAACGGGGTAGTCGGTGCCGCCGCGCTGGTCGACCTTGCGGAAGCAGCCGTTGTCCGTGGTGCAGGCCGGCAGCCCGAACTGCGCCCGGTAGACGGCGAGGTCCGCTTCGGCGGTCGGGTCGTCGAAGGCGTCCACGATGGCGACGGTCTGTCCGGCGCCCCCGTCGGCGGGCAGGTCGTAGGCGCTCTGCAGATCGGCGGCACCGTAGCCGGCCGGGGTGTCGGCCGCCCGCAGCAGGCCCTTGACCGGCTTCACATCGGTGCGGCGCAGGGCGAAGCAGCTGAAGTGGCCGGGCTTGGCGTCGTCACAGGTGGGTTCGAAGGAGGGGCGGCCGTCGGAGGCCGAGGTGGCGGACTTCGCGCCTGCGGCCCCTGTGGCTAATGCCGGTGCTTGTACTCCGAGCACCGCCATGGCGGCGGCGCCGAGGACGGCCAGTCCTCTGGTCACCGTCCGGCGGAGGGGGTTGGTGGTTCTCGCTGGTCTGCGCAACGTGACTCCCATGCGTGCGTGCAGGGATAGAGCCGTGTACGGCTCCCGGGCGACGGCGAACGTCCGAGCGTTCACCGGAGCCCATTAGCGAGTTCCGCTCTGTTCATGTCAACAAGGAAGAATCGGCACCGATGGTGACCGAACGTCATCGCACGAATGCTGCACGTGCACGCCAGCCCCGATTGTTGGGCGTTTTGGAGGGGAATTGGTGTTGTAGCGTGTTCGCTGAGTGAACGCTGGGCTTCTGTTACTCGTGAGTGGTCACTGCACGTATCGAGGGCGTGAATACGACACGCGACGGAAAGCCGCCAGCACCCCGGAGGGTCGATCAAGGTTCCCGGACGGCATTTACGCTGGTCAGCAGCCCATTCACTGACAACTCACCGGCGCGATAGGTTCGTCCGCCGGAAATGTCCTGACGTGACCCGCCGCATCCGTAGAACCCGCCTGCGGCACGCCCCAATGCCGCCTTCCCGGCGTCCGGCGGAATTGCGGACCGCATCTTGGGTGGCGGCTTCCATCAATCCTTTTCTGACCCGTCATCAGCTCGCAGGGGCGATCCGGGGGAATCTCGGGCCGCACCGCATTCCTGATGGACGGGTTTGTCGCAGATCGGCTGCAGCACGCGTCGGCGTGCTTGCGCCGCAGCTCCTCGACGGAGACGCGGCCCGCCCCTCCCCGGCCAGGGAGGACGCTGCCGGGGAGGTGCCGGGAATAATGTCATCATGCGATGACTTCAGCTGAAGACATCGCATGATGACATCGAGGAGAGTCGTGGAGAATCCCGCGATGGCGGAGCCCCGGTCCGCGCGGCAGCGAGCGCTGGTTCCCGTGCTGGTCTCGCTCGGCATGCTGGTCGCCGTGGTCAGCAGCCTCGGCGCCCCGCTGGTGCCGGCCATCGCCGCCGAGGAGCACGTTTCCCTGAGCGACGCCCAGTGGTCGCTGACCGTCACGCTGCTCGTGGGCGCCGTCGTCACACCGGTGATGGGACGGCTGGGCGACGGTCCACGCCGACGCCCGGTGATCCTCGGGGCCCTGGTCGCTGTGCTCACCGGCTGTTTTCTGGCCGCGCTGCCGCTGGGCATCGGCTGTCTGGTGACCGGGCGCGCGCTGCAGGGCCTCGGGCTGGGCCTCACCCCGCTGGCGATCGCCACCGCCCGCGACGCCCTGCCGCCGGAACGGTCGCGCCCCGCGGTGGCCCTGCTGTCGATCACCACCGTCGCCGGCGTCGGCCTGGGATACCCGGTGACCGGGTTGATCGCGCAGTCCTACGGGCTGTACGCCGGATTCTGGTTCGGGGCGGCGGTCAGCGCCGCCGCGCTGGTGGCGGCGGCCGTGGTCCTGCCGCCGTCCCCGCGCCGCGCCGCCCCGCGGCTGGACGTGCCGGGTGCGGTGCTGCTCGGCACCGGACTCGCGGGACTGCTGCTCGCCCTGAGCGAGGCCGAGCTCTGGGGGTGGGACTCCGCGCGGCTGCTCGCCCTGGTCGCGGGCAGCGTCCTGCTGCTCGCACTGTGGGTCGTGCACGAGGTGCGGACGGCACGGCCGCTGGTCGACCTGCGGCTGACCAAGGACCGCACGGTACTCACCGCGAACGTGACCGCGCTGGTGGCCGGCCTCGGGATGTACCTGCTGCTGTCGCTGGTCACCCGGTTCGTGCAGACGCCGCGCGAGGCCGGTTACGGGTTCGGCGCCTCGGTGGCCGTCACCGGGCTGGTGCTGCTGCCCTTCTCCCTCGCCAGCATGGCCGCCGGCCGGGTCGTGCCGCTGCTGGCCCGGCGGGCGCCCACCGCACTGGTGCTGTCGCTCGGGGGCGCGGTCTCCCTGGCCGCCGTGCTGGTCTTCGCCCTGGCCCGCGGACAGCTGTGGGAGCTGTTCGTCATCATGACGGTGGCCGGCTTCGGGGTCGGCTGGATGTTCGCCGTCATGCCCGGCATGATCGTGGGTTCCGTACCCGCACACGAGACGGGCAGTGCGATGAGCTTCAACCAGGTGCTGCGCTACGTCGGCTACTCCACCGGAAGCGTGCTGAGCGCCACGATCCTGCAGGCCCACACCGCCGCCGGAAACGCGCTGCCCACGGGTGACGGCTACCGGACGGCCGCGCTCCTGGCCTGCGGGGTGTGGGTCGCCATGATCCTGTTCACCGCCGTCCTGCCGCCGCGGCACCGGCGCGCTGCGGTTGCGGTTCCCGCACCGGGCGCGGCCGCCGTGCCGCAGGGTGGGGAATCGGCGCGGCAGGAGGCGACACGGTGAACGAGGGCACACCGTCGCGCAAGCGCGACTCCACCCGCAGCCGCGAAAGGCTGTTCCAGGCGGCGAGCGAGCTCTTCAGCGAGCGGGGCTTCGACCGGACCACGATCCGCGACATCGGGGAGCGGGCGGGCGTCGACCCGGCGCTGATCGCCCGGTACTTCAACAACAAGAGCGGCCTGTACACCGCGGTGCTGCGCGCCGAGCTGGGCGACGCGACCCCACCGGACCTGCTCGCACCCGAGCGTCTGCGCGCACTGTTCGACCGCGGGGACCAGCGCGGCACCGGCCCCGTCTTCCGCTCGGCCGTGCACGCCCACGACGACACCGCCGTGCAGGACGCCGCCCGCGCCCAGCTGTACCTGCGCGTGGTCGACCCACTGCGCGAGCGGTTCACCCGCGACGGGCTGGACCGGCCCCAACTGCGGGCCGAGGTGGCGGCCGCCGCCTTCATCGGGGTGCTGCTGGCCCGCGGCGCGGGAACACTCGACAAGCTCGCGGCCGCCGACCTGGACGATCTGGTGCCCCTGGTCCTGGCGGCCCTGGGGGGCCTGGACGTCTGACGGCGGTCCACGGGACGCCGGGCGAGCGCTGCCGGGATCCGGCGGACCGTTCCGTCGCGTGACCTCGCCCTTACCCGCCCGGCACGACGTCATACACCACCAGATGCCGTAGGCCTTGAGCCCGGCCGGCGCTCCCGCGTGCGGGTGGACGGTTAGGGGGATGCCGCGCGGGTCTGACACAAGATTCATTACTGGGACGGCACGCGGTCTGGGTCAAGGTGGCCTACCTCGAGGGCGACGGCCTGCGCGTCGTGCACTGGCGCACCTATTGGTGGAACCCCGGCCCGATCCGCGTGGGCACCGACCGCCGGAAGCGTGTGCAGGCCCGCCGGCACGGGTTGACCGAGATGAACGGGTTGCAGTATCTGGCCCACGAGTTGTACTTCATACGGTCTCCGCGGGTCTGCTCACGGCGGGCCTGCTCGATGCGATGGACGTCGGCAGTCTCTGGGGTGTACCGAGGTGGGACTCCCCGCGGGCGCGGGTCTACCGGTCCTCGGCGCCGGCCTTGAGCCAGGGACCACCGGCGCGGGCGCGGGGAGCAGCATTCGCCTCACCACACGTAGGGGACGCCGATGGGACCATCCCCGCAGGCGCGGGAACCCGCGACACCGCATGCACAGTTCGGCAGGGCCGAGGGTCCGGCGCGCCCCCGGCCCAGTTCTCGTCACCCCGCGTGCTGGAGTTCCGAGGTATCCGCGCTCCTGGCCGCGACCTTCGACTGGTGCTTCGGATTGCCGGCATCGACGGCGAGGAACGCGACCAGTGCCGCGGCGGCGAGGAATCCGGTGCCCCACCAGTAGGCCACGGAATAGCCGTGCACCAGCGGCAGGTTGGTGAGGGAGGCGGAGCCGTGGTGGGAGGCGACGTATCCGGTGGTGGCGCTTGCGGCGATGGTGTTCAGCAGCGCGGTGCCGATGGATCCGCCCATCTGCTGCGCGGTGTTGGTCATGGCGGAGGCGACTCCGACATCGCGCGGTTCGACTCCGTGGGCGCCCAGGCTGAAGGCGGGCATGAACGCCGTGCCGATGCCGACGCCCACGACGATCTCGGCAACCGCGATGAAGCCGAACGAGGAATCGACGTCAAGCAGGGCGAGCATCAGCACACCGGCACCGGACACCGCGTAGCCGGCGCCCATCAGCAGGCCGGGGCGTACTCGGTGCGAGAGGCGGGCGCCGATCTGCGTGGAGCCGATGGCCTGCGCGGCGGCCATCGGGATGAAGGCCGCGCCGCTCTGCACCGGCGTGTATCCCTTCACCAGCTGGAAGTAGTAGCTGAGGAAGAGGAACATGCCGAACATGGACATGACGGACAGGGCGAGGGAGAGATAGGAACCCGCGCGGTTGCGTTCGGTGAGGACGCGCAGCGGCAGCAGCGGCGACTTCACCTTGGCCTCCAGCAGGACGAAGGCCGCCAGCAGGAGGACGGACAGGACGAACATGCCGATGGTCACACGGGCGCCCCAGCCGTCGCTCTCCGCTTTGGCGAAGCCGAACACCAGGGCGACAGCGCCACCGCTGGCGAGGATGGCCCCCGGTGCGTCCAGCCGGCCGCGGCCCGCGTGCGCGCCGGAGTCACGGACGACGACAAGGACACCGACGATGCCGACGGCAGCGATGGGGAGGTTGATGTAGAAGCCCCAGCGCCAGTCGGTGTACTCGGTGAACACTCCACCGAGCAGCAGGCCGAGGGCACCGCCCGCGGTGGCAATGGCGCCGTAGATGCCGAAGGCCTTGGCACGCTCCCTGGCATCAGTGAACGCCAGCGAGATGAGCGCCAGGGCGGCGGGAGCGAGGAGTGCGCCGAATACGCCCTGGAGAGCACGGGCCATGAGGAGCGTAGGCAGGTTCTGCGCCGCGCCGCCGATGCCTGAGGCCACGGCGAAGCCGACCAGTCCGAGGACGAACACCCGCTTGCGGCCCCAGAGGTCGCCCAGGCGCCCGCCCAGAATGAGCAGACCACCGAAAGCCAGGCCATAGGCGGTGATGACCCATTGCCGGCCGCCGTCGGTGAAGTGCAGGTCATGCTGAGCAGACGGCAGAGCGATGTTCATGATCGCCCCGTCGAGGAAGACCATCAGTTGGGCGATGGCGATGAACAGCAGGGCCAACCAGCGCCGGGGGTCGGGATGGTGGACGTCTTGGGACATGACTGGCATTCCTTGGAGGTGTCGGTTGTCGGCCAGGCCTTGTTCGGCCGGGCTACGTCAATGGAAGGTTTGCGCGTGCCGGTGGTGCGGGCGCGCTCGATGGCGTCGGTCAGGCGCGCCGGGACCACGGCGTCGGGCGCCATGCTGGCGCCAGCGGCCCAGGTCCCGGGCGAGCCGGGAGGACAGGCGGGCGCCGTTGCCGCCCATGGCGTGACCGAGGTCGGCGGGCACGTCGTCACCCCCGCACGACTCCGGTACCCGGAGGGTGCGGACAGCGGTGTCCGCGCCCCAGCCTCCGGCCAGGAGGCAATTGGCGACTCGCATCAGGGGCCCTCACGGTCGTTGTACGCGGCTGCGGCGGCCCGCGCCGAACCCTGTCGCGATGTGCTGACGTCGCGGAGTTCGAACGCCGGCGACGCCTTGATCGCCGGGATGTGGAGATGGAGGCCTGGTACGGGCCCCTCCGCCGAACCGGGTCATGCCCTCCATTCTAACTCGAACGATCGTTAAATTAAGCATCCACAAAAAAGCTTCGCTGTCATGCGGCGCCAGGAGCGGTCGAAACCTGGCGCTGCGCGCTCAGCGAAGGCAGTTCAGGGCGACCTCCGCGGCCCGCGTAAGCGCGGCCCGATCCGGATTGATGGCACCCATGACCCGCAGGCCCTGGAAGGTCATGGCGAAAAATCCGGCGAGGTCTGCGGCGCTCTGGTCGGCCGGGATCTCGCCCCGTCCCTGGGCCTCGGCAATGGCCTCGAAGAGTGTGAGCTCAAGCAACTGCGTCGTTGCGCGAAGCCGCTCGGCCACCTGCGCATCGCTGTGCGCACGCTCCATCGCCGCCCCCACGATCAGGCATGACGCCTGGCCGGGACCGCAGGTCACTTCGTCGATCACTGCCGCGAAAGCCGCTCGGATCGTCTCCCGCGCATCACCGCCGGCGCGCAGCATCTCGATGAACGGCAGCGCGTAGCGCCGCCGGTACAAGTCCAGTGCAGCCAGGTAGAGACCTTCCTTGCTGCCGAAGGCCGCATAGATCGAACCACTGCCGATCTCCATGGCCTTCGCCAGATCACGCACGGAGGTGCCACCGTACCCGGAACGCCGGAACTCCTGCATCGCCGCGGTGACGGCGGCCTCGGTGTCGAACTCGCGGGTGCGTGCCATACACCCGACCGTACCTATTGATGGAACGATCGGCAAATAAATGTGGGGGTCCCGCGAAGCCGCTGGTCATCGCCGGCTGCTGCAAGATAAGCCTCGGACCCCTCGGAACGACAGCGGCGCGAGACCGTGGGTGCCCCAGCCAAGGGCGCTCACCACGTGCCCGGTGTAGGTGCGCGCGGCGGTGAAGGACGCGTCGAGCGTTTCTCCGCCGACGGTGCCGTGGACGATGTCGAAGCCCTGCCTGCCGGCGTGCTCGCCGACGTACGCCTCGGCCGACGTAGACGTGTAACACCAGGGGAAGTGCCGCGGCCTGATGCATCGTCAGCGCCGGAGGTTTGCGGGCCGGCAGACGGGCGTCCACCGCCGCGTACTCGGCGAGGGAGCCCTGCACCAGTTGTTCGCAGGGATCGTCACCGGCCGCCAGGGCGGCGGCGCACAGCTTGCCCCGCCAGGGAGTCGTCGACCCGGCGCAGATACGCGGCGCCCAGTCCCTCAGTCGTCCGTTACTTACTTATCATTAGTGACTAATGTTCCTCTTGGCCACCAAAGGCGACGGCCGCACCATGGAACGCATGACCGAGCACATCCGGCCCTCACCGGCCGACAGCCCGTCCGCCGTCGCTGACGCAACGGCTGGTCATCGTGGCTGCCGTCCGCATGACGGCGGGGGACGGGCCGACGGTGAACGCATCCAGGTCCCGGTAACGGCTCGGTCTGCGCAAGCCATCTCACGTGCCCACCGCACTTCTGCCGTGTGGCACCGCCGGGGTGCCGGTCGTCGCTGACAAGGCCCGATCGTGGCCCGTGCGGCAGTTTCATCCCGGGCGCGGCCGCGCCCAAGCATGCGGTCAACGTCGGTACGGCCCCATGGCCGTCCCAACACAAGGAGGAAAGACGATGGCGTCTCCTGCCAAGCTCGCACATGTGGTCCTTCGGACGCAGCACCTGAAGGAAATGCGGGAATGGTATGTGACCGTGCTCGACGGCAAGGTCATGCACGAGGACCCGGCTTCGGCCTTCATCACCTACGACGACGAGCACCACCGAATCGCGCTGGCCAACATGGCCGACCTGGAAAACCCCGATCAGGCCGAGCCGGTCCGGCCCATCGTGAAGCGGGAGAAGCCCGCCCCCGTCACCGCGGACACCGACATCTTCCAGGCGCTCGCCGGTCCTGCCACGGGGCTGTTCCACATCGCCTTCACCTACGACACGATCCTGGAACTGCTGGGCACCTACGAGCGGCTGGCCGCCGCCGAGATCTGGCCGGTCCTGGCGATGAACCACGGCGTGACCACCTCGATGTACTACCGGGACCCCGAGGACAACCTGGTGGAACTGCAGATCGACAACTTCGCCACGGCAGAAGAGGCCGAGGACTTCATGCAGGGCGAGGTCTGGCTCCGCCGCCCCGGCGGTGCCCCCATCGACCTCGACGACCTGGTAGAGCGCTTCCGGGCAGGCGAGTCCTTCGAGGACCTGGTCAAGCCGACCTGGTGACCTCCTGAAAGCACCTGCC
>NZ_JARAVK010000067.1:0-40457 GCF_033792765.1 Streptomyces sp. PA03-6a
CCCGAAACCGGGGGGCGCCGCGTCCACGGGCGCGGGAGCGGGCGGCGTGCCGCGCTCGACGTCGGAGAGCATCCGGTCGAGCCGGTCGGCGTCGGGCCGGGCGGCGGCGTCCCGCACGAGCAGGGCGGTGAGCACGGGGGCGAGCGGCCCCGACCGCACCGGGGGCGGCAGGGGCTCGTCGAGGACGGCGACGAGCGTGGCGATGCTGGTCTCGCGGCGCAGCGGGTGGACGCCCTCCACCGCGACGTACAGCAGCATGCCGAGCGACCACAGGTCGGAGGCGGGGTTGCCCTCCTCGCCGCGGATGCGCTCGGGGGCGATGTACTCGGGCGAGCCGATGAGGCCGCCGGTGGTCGTCAGCCGTGTCGAGTCGCGGAGCGTGGCGATGCCGAAGTCGGTGAGCACCGGTGTCATGTCGGGCCGCAGCAGTACGTTCGCGGGCTTCACGTCGCGGTGGTGGACCCCGACCGCGTGCGCGGCGCGCAGCCCCGCGAGTACCCCGCGGCCGACCGTGGCCGCCTCCGGCGGGGTCAGCGGGCCGCGGGCCAGTCGGTCCTGCAGGGAGCCGCCGGTCACCAGCTCCATCACGAGCCACGGGTGGGGGAGGTCCGTCCTGTCCACGATGTGGTGGATCGTGGCGACATTGGGGTGGTGCACCCGGGCCAGCGCGCGGGCCTCGCGCAGCACGCGCTCCCGCAGTTTCGCCGCCGCCTCGGGGTCGGTCTCGGCCAAGTCCGGGTCGGGCGGCCGTACTTCCTTCAGTGCGACCTCGCGGTGCAGGGCGGTGTCGCGGGCCCGCCAGACCAGGCCCATGCCGCCACCGCCCAGTCGTTCCAGCAGCTCGAAGCGGCCGTCGATCAGTCGTCTGCCGGAGTCGCTCGCCGTCATGGCGGTTATCGTACGGGCGGGCGGGGACACGGCTTGACCGGCCTTGCCCGAATTCGGACTCCCGCGGCGCGCTGACAGTGGTGCCGGATAGCCTGCTCTCGGAGCCTACGGGACCGGTGGGGACACCGGGGCCCGTGCGGAGTATGCGGAACGTGAGCCGGAGGAACGGAACATGCGGGCGGGAGAGCCACGGTGAGGTTGCTGCACACCTCCGACTGGCATCTGGGGCGGTCCTTCCACCGGGTCGGACTGCTCGACGCCCAGGCGGCGTTCATCGACCACCTGGTGGCCACGGTGCGGGCGGAGCGCGTGGACGCCGTCCTCGTCGCCGGCGACGTCTACGACCGGGCGCTGCCCTCGCTGCCCGCCGTCGAGCTCTTCGACGACGCGCTGCACCGGCTCGCCGCCCTCGGCGTGCCCACGGTGATGATCTCCGGCAACCACGACTCGGCCCGCCGGCTCGGCGTGGCCTCCGGGCTCATCGACCGCGCCGGGATCCACCTGCGGACCGACCCGGCCGGGTGCGCGACGCCGGTCGTGCTCGCCGACGCGCACGGGCCGGTCGCCCTGTACGGGCTGCCCTACCTCGAACCGGCCCTGGTGCGCGAGGAGTTCACCCTCGACCGGGCCGGCCACACCGAGGTGCTGAGCGCCGCCATGGCGCGGGTCCGCGCCGACCTGGCCGCACGCCCCGCGGGCACCCGCTCGGTCGTGCTGGCGCACGCCTTCGTCGCGGGCGGCGCGCCCAGCGACAGCGAGCGGGACATCACCGTCGGCGGTGTGGCGGCCGTGCCCGCGAGCGTCTTCGACGGCGTCGACTACGTGGCCCTCGGCCACCTCCACGGCTGCCAGGCGATCACCGACCGCGTCCGCTACTCCGGCTCCCCGCTGGCGTACTCCTTCTCCGAGGCCGACCACCGCAAGAGCATGTGGCTGGTCGACCTCGGCGCCGACGGCTCCGTGGCCGCCGAGCGGGTCGACTGCCCCGTGCCCCGGCCGCTCGCCCGGATCCGCGGCCCCCTGGAGGAACTGCTGGAGGACCCGGCGCACGAACGGCACGAGGACTCCTGGGTCGAGGCCACCCTCACCGACCCCCACCGCCCGCACGAGCCCATGGCCCGCCTGCGCAAACGCTTCCCCCACGCCCTCGCGCTGGCCTTCGAGCCCGAACGCACGGACGCCGACCCCCACGCCTCGTACGCGCAGCGCCTGCGCGGCCGCACCGACCGGCAGATCGCCGAGGACTTCGTGACCCACGTCCGCGGCACCGGGCCCGACACCGCGGAGCGGGGTGTCCTGCGGGACGCGTTCGACGCGGTCCGTAGCGATGCGGTGCGGGCGGAGGCCGACTGATGCGCCTGCACCGTCCGACCTTCACGGCCCTCGGGGCGTTCGCTGTCAGCCGCGCGGTCGGCGTTCGGTGGGGCGATGGGCCGTGCGGCGATCACGCCGCCGTCGTGCTCGGCCGAACCGTGGGTGGTGGGCGGCCGGCGGGTGCCCGGCGCCGCGTGCGGCCGGGAACCGGGCCGGGCACCGGGCCCGACACCGCGGAGCGGGGTGTCCTGCGGGACGCGTTCGACGCGGTCCGTAGCGATGCGGTGCGGGCGGAGGCCGACTGATGCGCCTGCACCGTCCGACCTTCACGGCCCTCGGGGCGTTCGCTGTCAGCCGCGCGGTCGGCGTTCGGTGGGGCGATGGGCCGTGCGGCGATCACGCCGCCGTCGTGCTCGGCCGCACCGTGGGTGGTGGGCGGCCGGCGGGTGCCCGGCGCCGCGTGCGGCCGGGAACCGGGCCGGGCACCGGGCCCGACACCGCGGAGCGGGGTGTCCTGCGGGACGCGTTCGACGCGGTCCGTAGCGATGCCGTAGGGGCGGAGACCGACTGATGCGCCTGCACCGTCTGACCCTGACCGCCTTCGGGCCGTTCGCCGGCAGCCACACCGTGGACTTCGACGAGCTGTCCTCGGCCGGGCTGTTCCTGCTGCACGGTGCGACCGGCGCCGGCAAGACCTCCGTGCTCGACGGGGTGTGCTTCGCCCTGTACGGCGGGGTCCCCGGCAGCCGGCAGGGCAACCGGCTGCGCAGCGACCACGCCGGGGAGGACACGCCCACCGAGGTGGTGCTCGACCTGACCGTGGGCGGACGGCGGCTGGAGATCACCCGGCGCCCCGAGCAGCCGCGCCCCAAGAAGCGCGGCACCGGCTACACGATGGAGAAGGCCGTCACCCTGCTGCGCGAGCACACGGCGGGGGAGTGGCGGGCGCTCAGCAAGTCCCACCAGGAGGCCGGCGAGGAGCTGAAGCAGCTCATCGGCATGAGCCGGGAGCAGTTCTGCCAGGTCGTGCTGCTGCCCCAGGGCGAGTTCGCGACCTTCCTGCGGGCCACCGCCACCGACCGGGCAGCCCTGCTCGGCAAGCTCTTCGACACCGGCCGTTTCAAGGCCGTCGAGGAGTGGCTGCGGGCCCGGCGGCGGGCCGCCGAGCAGCGGGTCGCCGCCGGGGACGACGAGTTGCAGCGGCTCGCCGAGCGCATGGGCCAGGCCGCCGGTGACGACCCGGAGGCCCTGGCCGGGCCGCTGCCGGAGGGTGTCGTGGCCGGCGACCCGGAACTGGCCCCGCACATCCTGCGCTGGGCGGCCGTGCTGGCCACCACCGCTCACGAACGCGTCGACGTCGCCGACCTCGCCGTGACCGCCGCCGAGGGCGGGCACGAGCGGGCCCAGCGCGAGGCCGAGGCGGTACGCGAACTCGCCGTCCGGCAGCGCCGGCACGCCGCGGCCGAGCGCCGCGCCCGCGACATGGCCGGCGAGCGCGAGACCCGCGCCCGCGAACAGCGGCTGCTGGAGACGGCGGAGCGGGCCGCGACCGTGGTGCCCGCCCTGGATCTGCGCGAGCGGGCCGCCGCCCGGCAGGCCCGTGCGGCCGTCGAGGAACGCACCGCCCGTGCGGGCCTGCCCGCCGAGCAGTACGAGGCGGGCGCCGAACAGCTCGCGGAGTACGAGAACCGGCTCCGCGAGGAGCTGGGCGGCCTCGCCGACGCCGGCCGGGCCGAGCAGCGCGCCGCCGAACTGGCCCACGACCGCGGGCGCGTGGAGCGCGAGGCCGCCGAGGACGAGCGGCTGATCGCCGACACGGCCGCCTGGCTGGACGGCTGGGAGGCCGCACGCCTCGGCCACGAACGCGCCGTCGACACCGCCCAGTCCGCCGCCACCCGCGCCGCCGAACTCTCCGGCGCCCTCGACCGGGCCCGCCGCCGCCTCGACGCCGCCCGCGAACGCGACACCCACGCCACCGCGCTGCTCGCCGCGCAGGACCGGCTGCGTGCCGCACGCGACGCCGCCGCCGACGCCCGCGACCACTGGCAGGACGTGCGCGAGGCCCGCATCAATGGCATCGCCGCCGAACTGGCCGCGCAGCTCAGCCCCGGTGAGGGCTGTCTGGTCTGCGGCGCCACCGAGCACCCGCACCCCGCCCGCCCCACCGGCCGCCAGGTGGGCCGCGCGGACGAGGAGGCCGCGCAGGAGGCCCAGCAGCGGGCCGCCGCCACCCGGGACACCGCGCAGGACCAGGTCGTACGCCTCACCGCGGCCCACGACGCGGCCCTCGCCGCCGCGGGACCGGAGCCGCAGCCCGAACTCGCCGCCGCGCACGCCGCGTTGGAAGAGGAGTACCGGGCCGCCGCGCGGGCCGCCGCGCGGGCCCCCGAGGCGCGCCAGGCGCTCGACCGGGCCCTCGCGGAACACGCCCGCCGCTCCTCGGACCGCAACGAGGCCGAGAACCGGCTCGCCTCCCTCACCACCCGCCGGGAGCTCCTCGACCAGGAGGACACCGAGCTCACCGCCCGGCTGGCGCGGGCCCGCGGCCCGTACGCCACCGTCGCCGAGCGCCGCGCCCGGCTCGCGGCGGACGCCGAGCGCGCCGCCACCGCGGCCCGGGCTGCCCGCGCCGGGCAGGACGGCGCCCGCGGGCTGAAGGAGGCGGACTCCGACCTGGCCGACGCCGCCTACAAGGCCGGTTTCCCGACGCCCGAGGCGGCGGCCGCCGCCGTACAGCCGGAGACGGAACTGCGGCGGCTGCGGCAACGGGCGGAGGAGTGGCGCCGCGAGGAGGCCGCGGTCACCGCCGAACTCACCGCCCTGGAGCTGGCCGAGGCCGCCGCGCTGCCCCCGGCCGACCCCGACGCGGCCCGGCGGGCCGTCGAGACCGCCACCGTACGGCTGCGCGGGGCCGCCGCCCGACAGTCCGCCGCGCACACGACCCGCGACGCCCTCGACCGGCTGCGGGCCGAGGCGCTGCGCGGTACCAGGGCGCTCGCCCCGGCCCGCGAGGAGTACGCGAGGCTGCGACGCCTGGCGGACCTGGCCACCGGCGCCGGCGAGAACACGCTGCGCATGGAGCTGGAGACCTATGTGCTCGCCGCCCGGCTGGAACAGGTCGCTGCCGCGGCCAGCGTCCGGCTGCACCGGATGTCCTCCGGGCGCTACACCCTCGTCCACACCGACGCCCGTGCCTCACGCAACGTCAAGTCGGGCCTGGGGCTGATGGTCGTGGACTCCTGGACGGGCACCGAGCGCGACACCGCCACGCTCTCCGGCGGCGAGACCTTCTTCGCCTCCCTCGCCCTCGCCCTCGGACTCGCGGACGTCGTCACGGACGAGTCGGGCGGCGCCCGCCTCGACACGCTCTTCGTCGACGAGGGCTTCGGCAGCCTCGACGAGCAGACCCTGGACGAGGTGCTGGACGTCCTCGACGGCCTGCGCGAACGGGACCGCGCCGTCGGCATCGTCAGCCACGTGGCCGAGCTCCGGCAGCGCGTCCCCGCCCAGTTGCAGGTGGTCAAGGGGCAGCGGGGCTCAGCCCTCCGCCACCGCACGACGGGCGAGCGGTGACGAGTAGACGACGCTCGTCGTCACCGAGCCGAGGCCCGAGACGCGGCCGGTGATCTCCTCCAGGTGGCGCATCGAGCGGGCGGTGACCTTCATGATGAAGCAGTCGTCGCCCGTCACATGGTGGGCCTCCAGGATCTCCGGGGTCGACTCCAGCAGATCGTGGAACGGCTTGTAGTTGCCGTGCGGGTAGCGCAGCCGGACGAACGCCATGATCGGGCGGCCGATCCGCTCCAGGTCCACGACGGCCGTGTACGCCGTGATCACCCCCGCCTCCTCCAGCCGCCGGACCCGCTCGGTCACCGCGCTCGGTGACATCGACACGGCACGCGCCAGTTCGGCGTAGCTGGCCCGGCCGTCGCGCTGCAGGGCGTCCAGGATGCGCCAGTCGGTGGCGTCGAGGGAATCCACGGTCATGCACCCTGAGTACCAGTGGTTTCCCCGGTCGGGCAAGACGGACGCCGGGGAACGACCCTTCAGACGGGCGTCGGCGGCTCGTAGATTTGCCGCCATGACGACACAGACCGCTGCCCCCGCCTACGCCCCCGCCTCCGCTCCGGCCGACAACCCCGTGCTGCGCGTCCCGCCCGCCGCTCCGGCCGACGCCGCCGCGTACTTCGCCGCGAGCCTCGCCTTCCACGCCGACGTGTCCGACGTCGCGGCCGCCCTCGCCACGGCGGCGGAGAGCGGCACCGGACCCGGCTTCGTCGTCGTCGACTCCCGCTCCACCCAGGCCTGGGAGCAGGGCCACGTCCCCGGCGCCGTCCACCTGCCCACCGCGGACGTCCCCCGGCTCGCCGCGGCCTACCTCGACCGCGACGTGCCCGTCGTCGTGTACTGCTGGGGGCCCGGCTGCAACGGCGCCACCCGCGCCGCGCACGCCCTGGCGAGCCTCGGCTACCGGGTCAAGGAGATGCTCGGCGGCATGGAGTACTGGATCCGCGAGGGCTTCGCCCACGAGACGGCCGACGGCACCTTCCGGCGCCCGGCCGACCCGCTGACCGCGCCCGTGGGCGGCGACGACTGCGGCTGCTGAGGCCGCCGCGCGGCGGCCTCAGCGGACGACGGAGACGGCCGGGCGCAGGAACCGGCGGTCCCGCGGCCCCCGTCCGGCGAGCGGCGCCGCGGCCCGCAGGACGACGTCCAGCGCGGCGTCGGCCTCGCAGGCGTAGTGCCCGCTCGCCCAGGCCGCGTTGGCCTCGACCACCGCCCAGCCGTCCGCGGTCCTGCCGACGTCGACCACGACCGCGCCGGGCAGTTCCGGCACGCCGTGTGCGAACAGCCGTGCGGCGAAGTCCCGCACCTCACCGGCCGCCGGGTCGCCGTCCAGGGGAGCCACGTCCAGGTCGCCGCGGGTCGCGTAGCGGCTGCCCGTGACGACCTCGCCGTCCAGCAGGAACAGCCGGTACTCGACGGCGAACGCCACGATGTCGCTCACCAGCACGGGGGTGTCTCGTCCACCGCGTCCGGACCGGGCAGGCCGCTGCCGTCGGGGTACACACGGGCCGGGAAGCTCTTGTCGTTCGGCGGCTTCACGAAGGCGGGCCGGCGCAGCCCGCGGGCCTGCGCCAGGGTGGTGAACTCGATCCGCCGCCCCACGAGTTCGAACGGCAGCCGGGCCAGCCAGTCCTCGTCGGCCTCCAGCAGCCCCAGGCCCAGGTCCGCCGCCACCGCGTCCGCGAAGAGCGGCCCCGCGTACAGCGACGGGCCCACGGCGTCGAGCGCGTCCTGCGGCACCCGCCACGTGGGGAGGGTACGCGTCGCCATGCCGCGCCGGTGGGCGGCCGCGGCGAGCGCGTGGCCGGTGGCGGTCACGCGCGGCGAGAGGAAGAGGGTCCGGGACGGGTGCACGGTTTTCACGGTCACCGATGGTGGCGCATCCGGCGGGTGACGCGACATCGCATTACGCCGTCACACCACCCCGGCCGGCCGCAGCTCGTACGCCCACTGGGCGTCCCGGTCCGCGACCCGCCCGAAACCGGCCCGCTCCAGCACCCGTTGCGAGGCGCGGTTGCCCGGATCGGTGGTCGCCAGCACGGTGCGCACCTCGGCACGGCTCAGCGCCCACCGGGACAGCACCAGTACGGCGTCCGTCGCCCAGCCCACGCCGCGCGCGGACTCCGACAGGTCGTAGCCGATCTCCACCAGGCCGTCGACGGCGGAGGGCGGGCCGTGGAAGCCGATGCCGCCGAGCGCGAGGCCGTCGTCCGTCCGCTGGATCACGAACAGCCCCCACCCCGGGGCGTACACCGCTGCGGCCGCCGCGATCGTCATCATCCCGGCCGCGATGATCGTGCCCTCGCCCGGCCCGCCGTCGATCCACTCCAGCCCGGCCGGCTTGCCGTCGGCCAGCTGCGCCGCTTCCTCCGGCAGTTGCTCCCTCAGCACCACCCGCCCGTGCGTCAGCACCAGGCGGCCGTCTTCCCGCGCAGCATTCGGAATCATCCGCGTGACACCCCCATGCGACTCACCCTATCCACCCCCGCCGCTCCCCGCGGGCGGGTCCCCGCGCGGGGGCGGGCATCGCGGGCAGGCACCGGGCGGCGGAGTGCCCCGCGGGAAATCCGCGGGCTTCCGACGGTCCGGCGTGACACGATCGGTGCCGCTCAGGGGAGGGATGCGCATGGGGCTCGACTACACCTACGAGATCGTCCTGCCGGCCGGGAACGTCGCCGCCGCGCTGGCGGAGCTGGTGAAGCTGGCGCCGCCGGCCTCGCGCGTGCCGCCGCTGACGGTCACCCTGCCCGGCGGTGAGGGCGTCGTCGTCCCGTTCACGTCCCATTTCCGGAGCGAGCCGGTGGATTGCTCCGGGAGCGGCACGCTGGAGCTCGACACCTCGATCATGTTCGGGGTGGACGACGCCGTACGCGCGTTCCTGGAGACCTGCGACCCCGAGCCCGACGCGCTCGGGAGGGTCCCGATCGGCTACGTCTACCTGACGGTCCGGTTCGCGCCCGCGCTCCACCCCCACTACGCGACGCTGGAGTTCACGGCGGCGACCACCGGGATGAGCCTGATGTTCGAGCGGTCCGCGAGCGTCCGGTCGGTGTTCACCGGCCTCACGGCCGCAGCCGGGGGAGTGTGCTGCCTGCTCGACACCGAGACCGGCATCCACCGGATGGACTGGCTGAACGGCCGGCCGGTCCGGGAGAGCGTCCCCGGCCCCCGCTTCGCCGACTACCGGGCGCTCGTGGCGGCCTGGCCCGACCCGGAGCGGTAGGCGTCGGTGCGCCCTGCGTCCTTCCCCGGGCGGGGCCCGGGGAAGGACGGTCGACCGTCAGAGCTTCGAGAGCTCGTCGACGAGGTCGTCCAGGCCCAGGGAGCCCTGCGAGAGCGCGGCCATGTGCCAGGCCTTGGGGTCGAAGGAGTCGCCGTGGGCCTTGCGGGCGGCCTCCCGCCCGGCGAGCCAGGCGCGCTCGCCCAGCTTGTAGCCGATGGCCTGCCCCGGCATGCCGAGGTAGCGGATGATCTCGCTGTCGAGCATGGCGTCGCTGAGCCCGTTGAAGCGCCCGAAGAACTCACGCCCCAGCTCCGGCGTCCAGGTCTCGCCCGGACGGTACGGGCTGTCCTGCGGGATCTCCAGCTCCAGGTGCATGCCGATGTCCAGGATGACGCGGGTGGCCCGCAGCATCTGCGCGTTGAGGTAGCCCAGCCGGCGCCCCGCGTCCGTCAGGAAGCCGAGTTCGTCCATGAGGCGCTCGGCGTACAGGGCCCAGCCCTCCGCGTTGGCGCTGACCTGGCCCAGGGTGGCCTGGTAGCGGCTGAGCCGGTCCGCGACGTACACCCACTGCGCGAGCTGCAGGTGGTGGCCGGGGACGCCCTCGTGGTACCAGGTGCTGACCAGGTCCCAGACGGGGAACCGCTCGCGGCCCAGGGTGGGCAGCCAGGTGCGGCCCGGGCGGGAGAAGTCCAGGGAGGGGGCCGTGTAGTACGGCGCGGCGGCGCTGCCGGGCGGAGCGATGCGGGACTCGACGTGCTTGACGGGCTCGGCCAGGTCGAAGTGGGTGCCGTCGAGCGCCGCCATGGCCTCGTCCATCAGGCCCTGCAGCCAGTCGCGGACCGCGTCGACGCCCTCGACGGCCTCGCCGGCCTCGTCCAGGTGGGCCAGCGCCTCCAGCGGGGTGGAGCCGGGCAGCACCTTCTCCGCCTCGACGCGCATCTCGGCGTCGAGGCGCCGGAATTCCTCCCAGCCCCAGGCGTACGCCTCGTCCAGGTCGAGGTCGGAGCCGGTCCAGTAGCGGGCCCAGCGGGCGTACCGCTCGCGGCCGACGGCGTCCGGGGTGCCCTCGACGGCGGGGGCGTAGGTGTCGCGCAGCCAGTCGCGCAGGTCGGCGACGGCGGCGGTGGCGTCGGCGGCACCGCCGTCGAGCTCGGACCGCAGGGCCTGCGGGCCCTCCTTCACGAACCAGCTCGCTCCTGCGTCCTCGCCCAGCCACTCGCCGAGCTGCTCGATGACCGTGGCGACCTGGCGCGGCCCGGCCGGCAGCTTGCGGGCGACGCCCTCCTCCAGGGAGGCCCGGTAGCCCGCCAGGGACTCCGGGACCGCGCGCAGCCGGGCGGCGACGGCGGCCCAGTCCTCGTCGGTCCCGGTCGGCATCAGCATGAAGACGCCGCGCACCGAGTGGACGGGGGAGTGCAGGTTGCTCACGGCCCGCAGGCCCTCACCCGCCTCGTGCACGGCCAGCTCGGCGGTGAGCCGCTCGCGCAGCAGCCGGGCGCAGCGGCGCTCGTCGTCGTCCGTCGCCTCGGCCGCGTCGACGTCGGCCAGGGTGCGGCGGGCGAGCCCGGCCTGGGCCTCCAGGCCGGCGGGGCTGAAGTCGGGGAGCCGGTCCTGACCGGTCCGCACCCCCAGGTACGTGGCGGTGATGGGGTCGAGTTCGGTGACCGCGTCGACGTACGCGTCGGCGATCTGGCGGGGCAGCGCGCTGCCGGTGGTGTCGGGCATGGTCACATCCTGGTACGGAGCGGCCTGCTCCGTCATCACCATTGACGATCATATTCCTGACGTGGGCGGGAGCAGTGGGCCGCAGTCCCAGTGCTGGAAGATCAACCGGGTCTCCACGCGCGCGACTTCGGGCCGCGAGGTGAACTCGTCGACGACCAGCCGCTGGAGGTCGCCGGTGCTCGCCACGGCCACGTGGACGAGGTAGTCGTCGGGCCCGGTGAGGTGGAACAGCGCCCGGGACTCGGGCAGTGCCCGCACCCGCTCCACGAACGGGCCGATCAGCTCCCGGCGGTGCGGCCGCACCTGCACCGCCAGCAGTGCCTCCAGCGGCCGCCCGAGCCGGGCCGGGTCGACCCGCAGCTCATGGCCGAGGATCACCCCGGTGCGGCGCAGCCGGCTGACCCGGTCCAGGCAGGTGGACGGGGCCACGCCCACGGCCGCGGCGAGGTCCTTGTAGGTCGTCCGTGCGTCGTTCTGCAGGAGCCGCAGAATCTCGAGGTCGACCGGATCCAGAAGCACGGAATCGGACATCGGCCGAAGTTAACACGGGCTCTCCCCACTACGGACCGGTAGCTGTTCAGCATCGGGCCATGGACACGACAGCATCGGCGCCCACCCGCGCCCTCGCCACCGAGGCCGTGCACGCCGGCCGCGAAGACCTCGCGGACCTCGGCCTGCACGCCGTTCCCCTGGACCTGTCCACCACCTACCCCTCGCGGGACAGCCGCGCCGAGGCCGCCCGGCTGGACGACTTCGCCGTGACCGGTGCCGCGCTGACCGGCCCGCCGGTCTACTCCCGGCTCGACAACCCCACCGTCGCCCGCTTCGAGGCGGCGCTGGCCCGGCTGGAGGGCGCCGAGGCCGCGGTGGCCTTCGCCAGCGGCATGGCCGCCCTCACCGCCACCCTGCTGGCCCGCGCCTCCATGGGGCTGCGCCACGTGGTGGCCGTCCGCCCGCTGTACGGCTGCAGCGACCACCTCCTGACCGGGGGCCTGATCGGCACCGAGGTGACCTGGACCGACCCGGCGGGCATAGCGGACGCCATCCGCCCCGAAACCGGCCTGGTGATCGTGGAGACCCCCGCCAACCCGACGCTGGCCGAGGTCGACCTGCGGGCCGTCGCCCACTCCTGCGGCGAGGTGCCGCTGCTGGTCGACAACACCTTCGCCACGCCCGTCCTGCAGCGCCCCCTGGAGAGCGGCGCCAGGATCGTGCTGCACAGCGCCACCAAGTACCTGGGCGGCCACGGCGACGTCCTGGGCGGGGTCATCGCCTGTGACGAGGAGTTCGCCCGCGTGCTGCGCAAGGTGCGCTTCGCCACCGGAGGGGTGCTGCACCCCCTGGCGGGCTACCTGCTGCTGCGCGGGCTGTCCACGCTGCCGGTCCGGGTGAAGGCCGCCTCGGCGACGGCGGCCGCGCTGGCCGAGCGGCTGGCCGCCGACCCGCGGGTGGCGAAGGTGCACTACCCGCGGATCGGCGGCGCCATGGTCGCGTTCGAGGTCCAGGGCGACCCGCACGAGGTGATCGCCGGGGTCCGGCTGATCACCCCGGCGGTCAGCCTCGGGAGCGTCGACACCCTCATCCAGCACCCGGCCTCGATCAGCCACCGCATCGTCGACGAGGGCGACCGCCACAGCTCGGGGGTCAGCGACCGGCTGCTGCGGCTGTCCGTCGGCCTGGAGGACGTCGAGGACCTGTGGGAGGACCTCGACATCGCGCTCAGCGCAGCGACGCGCTCGCGCCGGCCGGTGACAGCGTCGCGGTGATGACCAGCGTGCCGTCCTCGACCTGGTAGTCCAGCGGCAGACCCAGGCGGCGCATCGTCGCGACCATCCCGGTGTTGGTCGCCCGGGTCACCGCGTAGACGCTCTCGCACCCCGCGTCGACGGCCTGGGCGACCAGGCGGCGCAGCAGCTCCAGGCCGATGCCTCGGCGCTGCCAGGCGTCCTCGACCAGCAGGGCGACCTCGGTCTCTTCGCCGTCCCACAGCAGGTGGCCGAGGGCGACGAGCCGGCCGGAGACGGTCTGCACGGCGAGGGTCTGCCCGAAGCGGGGGCTGAGCAGGTGGGTCAGATAGCGGTCCACGTCCGCGACCGGGCCGTGGTAGCGGCGCGTCAGGGTCCTGGCGGAGCAGCGCCCGTGGAGCTCGCGGGCGGCCTCGAGGTCCTCGGGGCCCGCCCGGCGGACGGTGATCTCGTTGCCCTCGGGCAGCGTGAGCACCGCCCGGTCCTCCGGGACCCTGGTGCCCAGGTGCGCGTCGAGCTCGACGAGCGCGCGGGCGCGGGCGAACTCGGTCGGGGTGAACGGGAGGTAGGCGCGTTCCACGGTGATGGTGCCTCCGGCCGGATCGCGCAGCCGCATGACGGTGCCCTCCAGGGTGTCCTCGGTGTCCTCCGTGTCCTCGGCGGGATCGGGGCCGGCCGTACCGGGCGGGGTGGACCTTATCGTGCAGCGGCCGAACAACTGTCGTAGTGCCAGGGGCAGTTCGGCGGCGTCCATGGCGGTGCGGGTGGCGAGGTTCAGCACCCGGGTCGGGGTGTCCACCAGGTCGTGGGCGTCGGCCCGCTCGATCCAGGTGTCGCGCCCGCCCCCGCCGCCCACGGTCCGCGTCAGGTCGCCCGGGGCGAGTGCGGCCGGGGCGCGGACCAGGAACTCGTCCACGGTGCCCTCGGCCAGCGGGTGCGTCTGGAGCGTGAGGATGTCCACGCCCCGCCCCGCCAGGGCCGTGCAGAGGGCGGCGAGGCTGCCCGGCGTGTCGTGCACGGTGGTGCGCACCCGCCACAACGTGGTCCGCGGGTCGGGTCCGCCCACGGCGGAGCTTTCCCCCGGCTCCGTCGTACGGCTCCCGCCGTGACTCCCGGCGGTCGGCGGTGAATGACCGTGATGGCGTGCCCACCATGTGTGGAAGCCGGCCGTGGCGACGAGCGCGGCGGCCGACAGGCACAGCAGGGCGGGGCCGTCGGGGGCGTGCCCGACGAGATTGGCGATGAGGTCGGCGGTGGCCACGGCCACGAAGAGCGCGGCGAGTTCGATGACGTCGCGGCGCCAGTGGTGCCGCCGGCCCGCGAACGCGGCGGGGGCGGTCGTGGCGGAAGTCAGTTCTCGCATGCAAACACCATGCCGAACTCGTGTTGCGTGATCACGAACGCGTTGTGACCGACGGGTAAAGGGTGTCCCATGTCGGTTAACTCCCCCTTTCAACAATTCCGTCCTGCGACAATCTGCGTAGGCACCGGCCGTAGCGCCGCGCGATGCCACGCTGAGTGACGCGTCCCAGGGGGCCCAGTAGACGCACGTACCACGCCCCCGGTCCACTGAAGGCCGTGACATCCAGCCACACGGACCCGTCGGGCGCGAGGCTCACCACGAACGCCTCCTCCCCGCGTTCCGGGTGGCCGGGGAGCGTCCCGTAGGCGAACCCCACGCGCTCCGGGCCGCGTTCCGCCCACACCACCTCGCACGGCGCGCGCAGCGGGCCGATCCGCAGGGGCACACGCACCCCCGGTGCCGCCTCCGGGGTGCCGGCGGGCACCCGCAGTCCGGTCGCCCGGTGCATCCGCCACCCCATCAGCGCCCGTCCGGCCGCGGCCAGCACCTGGGGGCCCTCGCCGAGCCGGATCCGCTCGTGCAGGTGGTGGAGCCCCGGCGGCGTGGGCCCGCCGGTCCGCGTCACCCCGACCTGCTCGTAGGTGAAACCACCCGTCACGGCGCCGTCCTTCCCGTCCTCGGGAGCCCGCGGAGCACCCTCCCCGCTCGCTCCACGAGGTCTCGAAATCGCCGTATTGCCCCGACGATTTGCACATGCTAAGCCCCGGGGGCGCCGCCCGCCCGCCGGTAGGTGCAGACGTTGACGCCCTTGTCGCTGGTGACCGTGGAGACCAGTGCGAAGGTGCGCAGCGCGCCGTCCTCGGGGAAGAGCGACTTGCCGCCGCCGAGGAGGACGGGCGTGACCATGAGGCGGAGTTCGTCGACCAGGTCCTCGCTCAGCAGGGTGCGCGCGAGCGTGGGGCTGCCCATCACCACGATGTCGCCGCCGGGCGCCTCCCGCAGCTCCTTGATCCGGGCGACGGCTTCGCCGCCGGGGATACGGGTGGTGTTGTGCCAGGCCAGCTCGGAGTCGCCGAGCGTGCCGGACACGACGTACTTCGGCAGCGCGTTCATCCGGTCCGCGAAGGGGTCACCGGCCCGCTCGGGCCACGCGCCGGCCATCGCCGCCCACGTGCGGCGCCCGTACAGCAGCGCGTCGGCCTTGCCGACCGCCTCGTCGAAGGCGCCGCCCACGACCTCCGGGTCGAAGAAGGGGTGCGTCCAACCGCCGTTGGCGAAGCCGCCGTCGGTGTCCTCCTCCGGTCCGCCCGGCGCCTGCACCACGCCGTCGAGGCTGATGAACTCGGTGATCACGATGCGCATGGGATTCGCTCCTCGTCTTCGTCGTCACTCGCCGCCGTCACTGCAAGGGAGACCGTCGCACTGCCCCGGAATCATCGCGCCCAGGAGGCGAGGCGAGGTGACCTGGACCACATCCCTGCGGATCGAGACGGAATCCGACCGCCGCCGACCGGCTGTGATCGCCAGGAGCTGTTCCCGCAGTACTTCTGCACTTCTGCCCGGACGTCGCACCGGAGGAGGCACGGGTACTGGCCGCCGTGCAGGGACCCAGCGACGTGGCCCGCTTCGGCTTCGTGTCGGGACCGCCGGCCTGGCGCGAGCACCCATGCCACTCCGTCGTCGCGGAGAACGACCAGATCATCCCGCCGGACCTGGAACGCTTCGTGGCCGAGCGCATGGGGGCCGCGACGGTATCGGTGCCCGGCGCCGGCCATCTGGTCATGGTCTCCCGGCCGCGGGCCGTGGCGGACGTGATCCTGGCGGCCGCCCGCTGAGCACCGGACGCCCGGCGGCGCGCTCGCACCGCCGGGCGCCGGCCCGTCGCAGCCCCCGCTGCCGTCCGTGGCTACTGGCCGACCAGCCCCGCCCGGAGCACCTTCGTGAACAGCACCGAGCCGTCCTGCTCGCGCAGCCGCACCGTCATGTCCCCGGAGTGGCCGTCGATGTCGACCTGCCCGAAGAACTGGTAGCCCTCGGCGGGCGAGACGTTCGAGGCCGTCGGGGCCTTCACGAAGACCCGCTCCGGGCCGAAGGTGCCGTCCAGCGCGCTCGCCGGGAAGGCACCCGCGTTCAGCGGACCGGAGACGAACTCCCAGAACGGCTCGAAGTCCGTGAACGCCGCGCGGGAGGGCTGGTAGTGCTGCGCCGAGGTGTGGTGGACGTCGGCGGTCAGCCACACCGTGCCCGTGATCCTGCGGTGCTTGACGAACCGCAGCAGTTCGGCGATCTGCAGCTCGCGGCCGAGCGGCGCGCCGGGCTCGCCCTGCGCGACGGCCTCGATGTTCGGCCGGCCCTCCGTGGTGTCGGGCACCACCAGCCCGAGCGGCATGTCGGCGGCGATCACCTTCCACACCGCGCGCGACCGCGAAAGCTCCCGCTTCAGCCACTCCAACTGCTCACGGCCGAGGATGCCCTGCGGGTCGTGGGCCTGGTCGTCGGGGGAGTTGGCGTTGCGGTGGGTGCGCATGTCGAGGACGAAGACGTCCAGCAGGGGACCCTGCCGCAGCACCCGGTACACCCGGCCGGCGCCGTCCGGCCGCAGCGAGGAGAGGGGGAAGTACTCGGCGAACGCCCGCCGCGCCCGGGCCGCGAGGACGTCCACGCTCTTCTCGGTGTAGCGCGGGTCCGAGGCGGCGATCACCTCGCCGGGGTACCAGTTGTTGCGGACCTCGTGGTCGTCCCACTGGATGACCGACGGCACCCGGGCGTTGAAGCGCCGCAGGTTCTCGTCGAGCAGGTTGTAGCGGAAGTTGCCGCGGAACTCGGCCAGCGTCTCGGCGACCTTGGACTTCTCCTCCGTGGTGACGTTGCGGTAGGCGCTGCCGTCGGGGAGGGCCTGGGTCGCCGCGATCGGGCCGTCGGCGTAGATGTTGTCACCGCTGCACAGGAAGAAGTCCGGGTCCACCGCGCCCATCGCGTCGAAGATGCGGTAGCCGCCGATGTCGGGGTTGATGCCCCAGCCCTGCCCGGCCAGGTCGCCCGACCACACGAAGCGCACGCCGCCGTGCCGTCCGTCCGGCGCCGTGCGGAAGGTGCCCGTGACCGGCGCGCCGGTGCGGCGCGGGTCGTCGGGGTCGGCCAGCAGCACCCGGTAGTGGACCTGCTCACCGCCCGGCAGGCCGTGCAGCCGGGTCACCCCGGTGAAGTCGGTGCCGGGGCCGACCACCGGGCCGGGGAAGCGCCGGGTGTGCCGGAACGACCCGGTCGCCGAGGTCTCCACCACCATCCGCGCCGGCCGGTCCGCGCGCACCCACACCAGGCCGCCCGACGCGGTCACGTCGCCGGTCTGCACCCCCGACGTCGCCGCCGGCCTCCCCGACAGGGCCAGCGCGGGCGCGGCCGCCGCGGGCACCAGCAGCGCCCCGGAGGCCGCCAGCCCGCCCCTCAGCACCGAGCGCCGCCCGACCGTGCTCCCGGATCCGTCCGCCATCCCGACCTCCCGCGTCGCAGCCGCGTACGCCGGAATGCGTCCGCCCCACGTTCCTACTCGCGCCGCGTGCCGTCGATCCGAACGCCCGGTGAACAACCGGCCCGCGCCGTACGGCGGCGCCCACCCGCTCCGCGCGCACCCACGTGCGTCCCGTGCGGCGAAACCCCCTGGTAACCACGGGCTCCGCCGCCATACGATGTCCCGAATCCGGCGGCCGCGATCACCCGATCGCCCTACCCGCGCCCCGTACTCCCTCCCCGGGAGCGCACCGGCGCCCCCATGATGACTGCAG
This sequence comes from Streptomyces sp. PA03-6a, assembly GCF_033792765.1. Lineage (NCBI taxonomy): Bacteria > Bacillati > Actinomycetota > Actinomycetes > Kitasatosporales > Streptomycetaceae > Streptomyces > Streptomyces sp. PA03-6a. The sequence continues at coordinate 17,548 of NZ_JARAVK010000067.1, forward strand.
ATCAGACACCGCACGCCTTCCAGGTCGACCTGCGCGGCCTGGTGGACCTCCTCTCCCACCACCTCTACTCCAGCCCCAAGGTCTACCTGCGCGAACTGCTGCAGAACGGTGTCGACGCGATCACCGCCCGCCGGGCCGAACAGCCCGACGCCCCCGCCCGGGTGCTCCTGCACGCCGAGGGCGGCCGGCTGCGCGTGACGGACACCGGCGTCGGCCTCACCGAGTCCGACGTGCACGAGCTGCTCGCCACCATCGGCCGCAGCTCCAAGCGCGACGGGCTGGAGAACGCCCGCTCGGAGTTCCTCGGCCAGTTCGGCATCGGGCTGCTCGCCTGCTTCGTCGTCGCGGCGGAGATCCGCGTCGTCAGCCGGTCCGCCCGTACCCAGGACGCCCCGCCCGTCGAGTGGACCGCCCGTGACGACGGCTCGTACACCGTCCGCACGCTGCCGCGGCAGGACCACCCCGAGCCCGGTACGACCGTCCACCTGACCGCCCGGCCGGGCGCCGCGGAGTGGCTTGCCGAGGAGCGCGTGCTCGCCCTCGCCAAGGACTTCGGGTCCCTGCTGCCGTACGACGTGCGGGTCGGCGACACGCCCGTCAGCGAGCGCCCGCCGGTCTGGGAGCGCCCGCACCCCGGGCAGGCGGCCCGCCGGGTCGCGCTCGCCCGGCACTGCCACGAGCAGTTCGGCTTCACCCCGCTCGACGTCATCGACCTCGACGTCCCCCTCGCGGGCGTGCGCGGCGTCGGCTACGTCCTGCCCGCCGCGGTCAGCCCCGCCCAGCGCGCCGGGCACCGCGTCCACCTCAAGGGCATGCTGCTGACCGACCGGGCGGACGAACTCCTCCCGGAGTGGGCCTTCTTCGTCCGCTGCGTGATCGACACCGACAGCCTGCGCCCCACCGCGTCCCGCGAGAGCCTGTACGCCGACGAGACGCTCGCCGCCGTCCGCGAGGCCCTCGGCGAACGCATACGCGGCTGGCTGACCGAACTCGCCGCGGGCGACCGGGAACGGCTCGCCCAGTTCCTCGCCGTCCACCACCTCGGCGTCAAGTCGCTCGCCCGGCACGACGCCGGGATGCTCCGCACGATGCTGCCGTGGCTGCCGTTCGAGACCACCGACGGACAGCTGTCGCTCGAGGAGTTCGCCCGCCGCCACCCCGTCGTCCACTTCACCCGCACCGTCGAGGAGTACCGCCAGGTCGCGGCCATCGCCTCCGCGCAGGGCATCGGCGTCGTCAACGGCGGCTACACCTACGACGCCGACCTGGTCGAGCTGCTGCCGACCGTGCGTCCCGGCACCGCCGTCGCCGAACTCGACGCGGACACCGTGACCGCGCACCTCGACCCCGTCGACCCCGCCGAGGAACTCGCCCTGTCCGGCTTCCTCGCCGCGGCCCGCGCCAGGCTCGACCCGCTCGGCTGCGACGTGTCGCTGCGCACCTTCCACCCCATCACCGTCCCCGCGCTGCACCTGGACGACCGGGCCGCCCGCCACGAACGCGCCCGCGCCGAGGAGGAGGAGCAGGCCGACGAGCTGTGGGCGGGCATCCTCGGCTCCCTGCGCGGCGGCGCCCCGCGCGCCCGGCTCGTCCTGAACCACCTCAACCCGCTGGTCCGGCGGATCAGCGCCTTCACCGACCCCGAACTCGTCGGCACCGCCGCCGAGGCGCTGTACGGCCAGGCCCTGCTGATGGCCCAGCGCCCGCTGCGCCCCGCCGACTCCGCGCTCCTCAACCGCGCCTTCCTCGGCCTGCTGCAGTGGGCGGCGCAGACCGCGGACAGCCCCGCGGGCAAGCCCGCCGACGCCGAACAGGAGGACGGCCGATGAGCACCCGGGACCCGGCGGTCGAGACCGTACGCCGCGCCCTGCACCACAACCGGGAGGAGCCCGAGGGCCGCGCCCGCAACGCCGGCGCGGAGCGGCTCGTCGCCGAGGCCGGGGCCACCGGCGACACCCCGCTGCTCCTCGAGGCCCTGTTCAACCTCGCCAACGCCTACGCCTACAGCAGCGAGAAGGACAAGTTCTTCGTGCCCTTCGCCCGCCTGCTGCGCATGTGGGACGAGCGGCCCGGGGACTTCGACGGCGCGAACACCCACCACCTGCACTGGATCTTCAAGTGGGTGGCCAACGGCATGCTCGACCAGCCCGACGTCCCGCTCGCCTCCATCGAGAAGTGGCACCGCGAGATGGAGCACCGCTACCGCCTCGCCGGTCACTCCGAACGCGCCGTACGTCAGGGCGAGTTCCGCATCGCCCGGCACCTCGGTGACACCGCCCGCGCCGAGGCCGCCCACGCCGCCTGGCTCGCCGCCGACCGCGACGGCATGGCCGACTGCCACGCCTGCGAACTCCACGGCCAGGGCAGCTGGCAGGTCGAACGCGGCCGTGACGAGGAGGCGCTGAGCACCTGGGAGCCGGTCCTGACGGGGCAGTACACCTGCGCCCACGAGCCGCACAACGTGCTGGCGTCCTCGCTGCTGCCGCTGGTCCGGCTCGGCCGGCTCGACGAGGCGCGCGCCCACCACCTGCGCGGCCACCGCCTGGTGCGCGCCATGGAGAGCATGCGCGGCGCGGTCTCCTCCCACGTCGAGTTCTGTGCCCTGACCGGCAACGAGGCACGGGCCCTGGAGATCCTCGCCGAGCATCCCGCGTACTTCACCGACACCGGCGACCCCGACACGCTCATGGACCACCTGGTCGTCACCGCGCTCCTGATGCGCCGCCTGCTCGCCCTCGGCCACGCCGGCCGCGGCGTCCCCGGCCCGGCCGGCACCGAGTGGACCGCCCGCACCCTGCTCGCCCACGCCGAGCGCGAGGCCGCCGCCGTCGCCGCGCGTTTCGACGCCCGCAACGGCAACGACGCCGTCAGCCGCCGCATGCGCGAGCGCCTCGGCGCCGAGCCCCTCGTGGAGCGGCTCCCGCTGGGCGTCCGGGCCAGGCAGCGCCTGACCACGCCCGCCCGCCCGCAGCCCGCACCGGCCGCCGAAGCGGCCGTACCCGCGGGCGCGGCGGACGTCCCCGCACTGCTCGCCGAGGCCCGCAGGCTCAGCGCCGCCCAGCACCCCGACGCGGGCGCCGCATGGGCCACCGCGGGCCGTGCCGCGGACAGCACCGGCACCGTCCTGGACGACCTGTCCCGCGCCGAGATCGCCGACCACGCCGGCATCGGCGCCTTCGCCGACCCCTGCACCGCCGTACCGCTCTTCGACACCGCCGCCGGGCTGTTCGAGGCGGCCGGCAAGCCCGGCGAGGCCGCGGCCTGCCGTGCCCGCGCCGCCTACGCGGTGGCCGTCGCGGAACAAGGCGGCCAGGCCCTGACCGCGCTCGACGCGGCCGTCGACGCCCTGCGCGAGCTGCACGGCACCGGCCGGGCCACCGCCCGCCAGCTCACCGGGGCCTGGCTGGCCCGGCTCCACCTGCGGCCGCCCGGCGCCGAGGGCGAGGCGGAACTGCTGCGGATCATCGCCTTCGCCGAGGAGCACCGCGACGAGGACCGGATGGCCGGACGGCTCGCCGACGCGATCGCGCTGCACGCCCGCCACACCGCCGCGCGCGGCGACCTCGCGACCGCCGCCGAGCTCTTCGCCCGGGCCGCCCGCCTCCACCACGAGGCCGGAACCCCGTGGCACGCCGCCGAGCCCGAGGCGCTCCTCGCCGACCTCTCCCTCCAGCGGGACGACCACACCACCGCGGAGCGGTCCGCCCGCGCCGCGCTGGAGGACGGCGCCGCGGCCCTGGGCCCGGTGCACCGGGCCCACCTGCACACCGTGCTCGCCGCCGCGCTCGCCGAGCGCGGCGCCGACGCCGAGGCCGCCGACCACGCCCTGGAGGGCGCCCACTGGGCCGACAAGGGCGACATGTCCGAGGAGCTCGGCGCCTGGGCACGGCTCGTGCTCGGCGGGGCGCTGCTGCGCGAGGACAGGTCCGCCGAGGCCGCCACCGTCCTGGAGACCGCCCTGCCCGACCTGGTGCGCGCCCACCACGACGGGCGCGTCGTCCAGGCCCGCTGGTGGCTGGGGGACGCACTACGCGACCTGGACGAGCCGCGCGCCGCCGCCGAGCAGTTCCTGCTCGCCGCGGAGATCGCGCAGGGCTGGGAGGAGCAGCAGGACCACGCCGTCCTCGCGAACCTCGCCGCCGACTCTCTGGAACGGGCCGGCCTGGCCGGCGAGGCCGCACAGGCGTACACCCGCGCCGGTGAGCTCTGGCGTGCCCTGGAGCGTCCCGTCCCCCTCGTCCGCTCGCTGCGCGCCCGGGCCTGGCTCGCCCTCCACGACGGCCAGGGCGGGCTCGCCGTGGGCCGCTCGGTGATGGCCGAGGCCGTCGCGGTGGCCGAGGAGGCGCTGGCCGCGGCGACGGCGGCCGGTGACGGGGACGCCGCGGCTCACCTGCGCGCCGAACTGGCGGGGACCCACCGGCAGACCGGCGAACTGGTCGTCCGCTCCTGCCCCGGTGAGCCCGGCGAGGACGACACGGACGGCTCGGCGCGCGCCGCGTACGAGGAGGGCCTGGCCTGCGCGGAACGCGCGATCGCCGTCTTCGAACCGGGTCCCGCGCGCAGCGCGGCCCAGCTGATGGCCGCCTGGCTCGAGGCCGATCTGGGACGGCACGCCGCGGCCGCGGAGCGGGCCCGGGCCGTGATCGCCCTGTACGGGGGCGAGGACGGCGGTCCGGCGGACGAGGTCGCCGAGCAGCGGCGGGCCGAGGCGCGCTCCGTCCTCGAATACGTCGGCGAGCGGTCCGCCGGACCGGAGCAGGCACAGGGCGGGGAGGCACAGGGCGGGGAGGCACGGGCCGGGCAGGCGTAGCCCCGGCCGCCGGCACGGTCCCGACCGAGAAGGAGCAGGCCGTGGAGGGTTAGTCTGAATGGTGGCTTTTGCCGTTTCCCGGCACGCGAGGAGGCCACCGTGACAGCCGAAGCCCTCCGGTCCGAGTTCGCACCGGCCGACGGCCGGTACCTGCCGATCGCCGCCCACGGGCTCATCGGCGACCTGCGCAGCGCCGCGCTCGTCGGCACGAACGGCACCATCGACTGGTACTGCTCGGGGCGCTTCGACGCCCCCAGCATCTTCGCCTCGATCCTCGACGCCGACCGGGGCGGCAGCTTCGAGCTGGCCGCGGACGTGCCCGCGCGCACCAAGCAGTTCTACTTCCCCGACACCAACGTGCTGATCACCCGGTTCTTCGCCGAGGACGGCATGGGCGAGGTGCAGGACTTCATGCCGGTGGTCGACGACTCCCACGAGGCCGACCGGCACCGCCTGATCCGCCGCGTGGTCTGCGTGCGGGGCGTGCTGCCGTTCCGGATGCGGGTGGCGCCGCGCTTCGAGTACGGCAGCGTGCCGCACACCGTCCACATGAACGGGATGCAGGCGCTCTTCGCCACCCCGGCCCAGACCCTCGCCCTGACCTGCTCGGTGCCGCTGGAGAACGACGGCCGGGACGTGTGGGCCCAGTTCAAGCTCTCCGAGGGCGAGACCGCCGTCTTCGCCCTGGACCAGGTCGGCGACGGTGTCGGCCCCCGCGGCTGCCCGCTGACCGAGGCGGAGGACCAGTTCGAGAAGACCGTGCGCTACTGGCGCCACTGGCTCTCCCAGTCGAAGTACCGCGGACGCTGGCGCGAGATGGTGCACCGGTCCGCGCTGACCCTGAAGCTGCTCACCTACGCGCCGACCGGCGCCATCATCGCCGCGCCCACCACCAGCCTCCCCGAGCGCATCGGCGGGGAGCGCAACTGGGACTACCGCTACGTCTGGATCCGCGACGCGGCCTTCTGCGTCTACGCGCTGCTCCGGCTGGGCTTCACCGACGAGGCCGAGGCCTTCATGAACTTCCTGTCGGACCGCATCTGCATGGGGGGACCCCGCTGCACCACCGGCCCGTTGCAGATCATGTACGGCATCGACGGCCGCTCCGAACTGCCCGAACGGGAGCTGGACCACCTGGAGGGGTACGCGGGTTCCGCGCCGGTCCGGGTGGGCAACAATGCCGTCCACCAACTCCAGCTGGACATCTACGGCGAGCTCATCGACTCCCTCTACCTGTACGACAAGTGGGGCAAGCCGATCTCCAGCAGCCACTGGGACACCGTCTGCGAACTCGTGGACTGGGTCTGCGACAACTGGGACCAGCCCGACGAGGGCATCTGGGAGACCCGCGGCGGCCGCAAGAACTTCCTGTACTCCCGTGTGATGTGCTGGGTGGCGATCGAGCGCGGCATCCGCATGGCGAACCACCGCGGCCTGCCCGCCAACCGCGAGCGCTGGTACGGCGCCCGCGACTCCATCTACCGGCGGATCATGAGGAACGGCTGGTCGCAGGCGCGCGGTGCGTTCACCCAGAGCGAGGGCGAGGACGTGCTGGACGCGTCGGTGCTGATGATGCCGCTGTCGAAGTTCATCTCGCCGACCGACCCCAAGTGGCTCTCGACGCTCGACGCCCTCGGCAAGGACCTGGTCTCCGACTCCCTGGTCTACCGCTACGACCCCGTGTCGAGCCCGGACGGCCTGCCCGGCGACGAGGGCACCTTCTCCATCTGCTCCTTCTGGTACGTCGAGGCCCTCACCCGCGCCGGGCGCAAGGACGAGGCGCGGCTGGCCTTCGAGAAGATGCTCACCTACGGCAACCACCTCGGCCTGTACGCCGAGGAGATCGACCGCGCCGGCGAACTGCGCGGCAACTTCCCGCAGGCCTTCACGCACCTGGCCCTGATCAGCGCTGCCTTCAACCTGGACCGGGCGCTGGGCTAACCGCCCGTGCCGTGCCGGACCCACACGTTGGGCTCCACGTACACGGCGTGGTCGTGCGCGGTGTCGCAGTGCACGGGGACCAGCGCGCCGGGCACCTCGACGGCGCCGTCGCGGTCGAAGGGGAGCCCCGTCCAGCGCCGCCACTGGGCCAGCGTCCCGCTGACCGTCATGGAGGCCGGCGCGACCTTCACGACGACGCCGCCGGCCCTGACGTGCACCCGCAGCCAGGGGTCCTCGGGGAGCCCGTCCTCGCGCAGCAGGCCGACGTACTCGGTCATGGGGAGCCGCGGACGCAGGTGCTTGGCCGTGGGCCGGACCGGGGCGAGCAGCGCGTCGTGGCCCAGGTCCCCCGCGGTGTCGCGCAGCGCGGCCACCATGCGGTGCGACAGGCCGCGCCCCAGGTACCCGGTGTCGATGGTGATCTCCAGCGCGCTGACGGCCGTCGCCGGACGCCCGTCGCGCAGGTCGCCGTACGCCCACACCAGGACGCGGTCCCAGCCCTGGTCGGGTGTCTCCTCGCGGCCCTCGCCGGTGGCGTCGAAGGGGACGGCGAACCCGCGCGCCACGACGCGGTCGCCGTCGGTGGCGACGACGCAAGTCCGCGGGAAGTCCTCGGCCACCCGGTGCAACAGGGCCCCGGCGACCGGGTCCTGGGGGACGAAGGCCGGCCAGTTCCCGGTGATCTCCCAGAGCCGGGGGACCAGGGCGGGGCGCTCGGCGAGCGTGGTGATGCGGAGGGTGCCGGTGTCGTTCACAAGGCGGCACCCTGCCAGACGCGCCACCGCCCCGGCATCCCGATTTCCCCTCAGGCCGCCCGGCTCACGTCCGAGCGGGCCACGACCGCGGCGGCGCGGCGGCCGGCCGCCACGGCGCCCCGGCCCCAGGTCCCGGAACCGGCGCCACGGGCCACCGCGGTGAGCGGTACGGCGGCGAGCAGCAGCAGGCAGCCCAGGACGGCGCCCATCGCCGGGAAGCCCAGCCGGGAGCCGAGCAGTGCGCCGGTCAGCGGTCCGCAGGCCACCCCGAGCGAGGACGCGGAACCGGCGTACACCGCCCAGCGGCCGCGCGGGTCGAGCGCGGCGGCCAGGCCGATCAGGTACGAGAGGACCACCGGGTAGACGGTGTTCCACAGCACCTCGCCGACCGTGAAGGCGACCGCGCCGCGGGCCGAGGCGCCGGCCGCCACGCACACGGCGATCACGACCGTGCCCAGGCCGACGGGCACCGCGCGCCCGAGGCGGGTACCGAGGGCCCCCGCGGCCACGACGCCGAGCAGCCCGCCCCCGAGGGCCACCGCGAACACCATGCCCACCGCGGCCTCCGACAGGCCCACGCGGTCCAGCCCGATGCGTCCGCTCACGCCCCACAGCGCGTTCTGCGCCAGTGACCAGCACAGCATCGACGCCGCGAGCACGGTCCCGGCGACCGGGTGCGGCAGCGGCAGCCCGGTGTGCCGCGCCACGGCCGTGGTCCGCGGGCACGGCCGCGCGGGCAGCCGCCGGGTCAGCGGGAGGACGAGCAGGGCGGTCGTGGCGATGGCCGCGAACGGCAGGGCGTGGCCACCGCCGAGCCGCGGCAGGACGAGGTAGAGCGCCCCGGCCGTCGCCGAGGTGGTCAGCAGCGCGAGCACCGTGACCCGGTGGGGCTCCCGTTCACCGGCGATGCCGACGGCGGCCACCGCGGTCGACGTACCGGACCCGAGGCCGCCGGCGACGCAGCCGAGGACCACCAGGGGCACGTGGCCGGTGGCCGCGGCCGTCGTGAAGCCGCCCGCGATCAGCAGCAGGCCGTACCGGGCCAGCCGCGCCCGGCCGATCCGGTCGACCCGCGAGGCCAGCGTGAACCCGGCGCAGGCCGAGCCGAGCAGCAGCGTGCTGCCGACCGCCCCGGCCTGGGAACCGCTCAGGGCGAGACCGGTGGTGAGACGGCCGACGACGGTCGGCATGAGGTACGGCGCGAGGTAGCCGGCGCAGAAGAGCGCGACGAGCGGCAGCAGGGCGCGCGAGGGCGCGGTCCGCGAAGACATGGGCGTTCCTGGGTGAGGGACGGCCGAAGGCACGGCGAGCAGGTGGGGGAGTGCGCCCATCGACGGACAGGAACGCGCGGAACCATGTGTATCAAGCAACGAGGCTCGGCGATAAGGGGGTATTCCCCACTCAAACCTGCTGTTGCCGAATCGAGATCAAACGCTCGCGTAGAGCACACGCACACAAGTCTCGATGTCGCCCGCCGACAGGTGCGCGTAGCCGAGCACGAGCCGTACCCGGCCGTCCTCCTCCCCGGACCGGCCGTACGACGACAGCGGCCGCAGCGCCATCCCGGCCCGTGCCGCCCGTGCCGCCCGTGCCACCCGCGCCGGGAACGACGGCCCGGGGCGCCCGTCGCCCGGCGCGGCGCCGGGCCCCGGCTCCGCGCGCTCGCCCCGCTGCAGTGGGTGCGGCCGGCGCTGCTGGCCGGCACCGGGATGGTGGCCTTCAACCTCGCGGTGCTGAGCGCCGAGCGCACCGCGGAACCCGCCGTGCCCGGGGTGCTGGTGGGCTGCGCGCCCGTCGTCGTCGCCGTCCTGGTGCCCGCCGTGGAGGGCCGGCGCCCCGCGCCCCGGGTGACGGCGGCCGCCGCCCTGGTCGCGGCGGGGGCGTTCGGGGTGCAGGGCTGGGGCGCCACCGACGTCGCCGGGCTGCTGTGGCCGTCGGCGGCGCTCGGCGGCGAGGTCGCCTTCGCCGTGCCGGCCGTGCCGGTGCTGCGGCCGCTCCGCCCGAAGCTGCTGTCCGCCTGCGTGTGCGGCGTGGCCGCGGCCGAGGCGGCACCGCTCGGTGTGGCCCTCGACGGCGCGGAAGCCCTCCGGACCGCCGTGATCGCTTCGTCTGCTGGTACGCGGGCGTCCAGCGGATCGGCGCCGAGCGGGCCACGCTCTTCTCCGGGCTGATCCCGGTCTCCGCCGCGCCGACCGCGCCGCTCGCCGGAGTCGGCACGTACGGCACCGGGCAGCCGGCCGGCAGCCTGCTGGTGGCGGCGGGGGTGGCGCTCGGCGCGGGCGTGCGCCACGTCACATCCGGGGATCCGGAACGGGCGGGAACTCCCGCCCCGCGCCGGTAGTTCGACAGGTACGGGCCGCGCGCGGAGCGCCGGTCCGGCCAGCGGCCCCGACCGGGGGCCCCCGTCCCGGTCGGGGTCTTCATCGTGGGGCCGCGGGAGGCCGCCTCGGCCCCCGCGGCCCACCGGGCCCTACTTGACCCCGAGCAGTTGTTCGAGCGGGTCGATCGCGAAGTAGACGACGAAGAGCGCCGACACCGCCCACAGCAGCCAGTGCACCTGACGGGCCTTGCCCAGCACCGCCTTGAGCAGCACGAAGGCGATGAATCCGGCACCGATGCCGTTGGTGATCGAGTACGTGAAGGGCATCACGGCGATCGTCAGGAAGGCCGGGATGGCGATCTCGAAGTCGTCCCAGCCGATGTTCTTGACCTGGGTCATCATCAGGAAGCCGACTGCGACCAGCGCCGGCGCCGCCGCCTGGAGCGGCACGATCGTCAGCAGCGGGCTCAGGAAGAGCGCCACCGCGAACAGGCCGCCGGTGACCAGGTTGGCGAAGCCCGTACGCGCCCCCTCGCCGACCCCCGCCGCCGACTCGATGTAGGCGGTGTTCGACGACGCGGAGGCCGCGCCGCCCGCGACCGCCGCGGCACCGTCGATGAGCAGGACCCGGCCCAGGTTCGGGACCTTGCCCTCCTCGTCCAGCAGGCCCGCCTCGGCCGTGATGCCGACGACCGTGCCCATGGTGTCGAAGAAGTCCGACAGGATGAGGGTGAAGACCAGCAGCACCACCGTGATGAAGCTGACCTCGGCGAAGGCGCCGAAGAGGCTGAAGTGACCCAGCAGCCCGAAGTCCGGTGCGGCGAACACGTCGTCGGGCACCTTGGGCGTGGTCAGACCCCAGCTCTTCACGTCCGCGACGGCGTCGACCACGATCGCCAGCACCGTCATGGCGACGATGCTGATCAGGATCGCGCCCTTCACCTTCCGGGCCAGCAGGGCGATCGTCAGCAGCACCCCCAGGCAGAAGACGAGCACCGGCCAGCCCGACAACGCCCCGCCGCCGCCCAGTTGCACGGGGACCGTGGTGTTCGCGGCGTCCGGGATGCGGCTGACGAAGCCGGCGTCCACGAAGCCGATGAAGGCGATGAACAGGCCGATGCCCACGCTGATCGCCTGCTTCAACGCCTGGGGTATCGCGTGCATCACCGCCTCGCGGAGCCCGGTCACCACCAGGACGCAGATGACCAGGCCCTCGATGACGATCAGGCCCATCGCGTCGTCCCAGCTCATCATGGGCGCGATCTGGAAGGCGACCACCGCGTTGAGGCCGAGGCCCGCCGCGATGGCCAGCGGCAGGTTGCCGCCGACGCCCATGACGATCGTCATGACCGCCGCCACCAGCGCGGTGGCGGTGACCAGTTGACCGGTCGACAGGACGTGGCCGAACTTGTCCTTCGCGCTCCCCAGGATGATCGGGTTCAGCACGAGGATGTAGGCCATCGTGAAGAACGTGGCGAAACCGCCGCGGACTTCGCGGCCGAAGGTCGACCCGCGCTCCCCGATGCGGAAGTAGCGGTCCAGTGCGTTGTGGGGTGGTGGTGGCGGAGAGCCCTTCGCCACGTCGGTGGCCTGAGCGGACATGGTGCTCCTCGGGGTCGGTACGGCAACCGGGTAAACCTGCTGGAGGCTGGGGGGATTGTGTACGCCGGAACGTCCGCTCGGGTTTTGAATCCGTTTCCTTGTGTTAACGAATCGGCACCGCTCGGCGCCCCACCCGGACTCCGGCGTCGAAACCGGCGCGCAGCGGCGTCCTGCCTGGACATGCCCTCCCACCGTCCGGTGGGATGGGGACCGTGGGCGACCAGGACAGCGCGGCGGAGGTCTTCGAGCGGCACCGGCCCCTGCTCACGGGGGTCGCGTACCGCATGCTCGGCCGCTTCGCCGACGCCGAGGACGTCGTGCAGGAGACCTGGCCGCGCTGGGCCGCCGCCGACCGCGCGACCGTACGCGACCCGCGGGCCTTCCTGGTGACCGCCACGACCCGGCTCGCCATCGACCGCCTGCGGCAGGTGCGGTCGCGCCGCGAGTCCTACCCCGGTCCCTGGCTCCCCGAGCCCGTCGCCACCGACTTCGGGCACACCGTGCCCGACGCGGCCGAACGCGTCGTCCTCGCCGAGTCCGTCTCGCTCGCCGTCCTCGTCCTGCTGGAGTCGCTCTCCCCGCTGGAGCGCGCCGTGTTCGTGCTGCGCGAGGCCTTCGCGTTCCCGTACGCGCAGATCGCCGCGGTCCTCGACCGGACCGAGCCCGCGGTACGCCAGCTCGCCGGCCGCGCCCGCCGCCACGTCGAGGACAGGCGCCCCCGCTACGACGCCGACCCCGCCGAGACCGCCCGGGTCACCGAGCGCTTCCTCGCCGCCGCGGTGGGCGGCGACCTCCAGGGACTGCTCGCCCTGCTCGCCCCCGACGTGCGCCTCCTCGGCGACGGCGGCGGCGTGCAACGCGCCCCGCTCCGGGTCATCGAGACCGCCGGCAAGGTCGGCCGCTTCCTGCACGCCGTCGCGCCCACCCCGATCGCCGAACCCGCCTTCGCCTTCCGCGAGGTGAACGGCGTCCCGTCGATCGTCGTCACCTCCCGCGGCCGCCCCCACACCGTGTTCAGCCTGGAGGTCACCGACGGCCTCGTCTCCACGGTCTACCTCCTCACCAACCCCGGCAAGCTCACCGGCGTCGCCACCGCGGCCCCCGTCCTCCGCGACACCGGCACGGCCTGACCGCCGTGGCGCACGGGACGGCCGCCCTCCGGCCCCGGGCAGCAGAAAGTAATGCGGGGGTCCAGAACACCAGGCCCACCTCCCTACGGACGTCAAGCCTGGGCACTCCGACAGGCGGTTCGACGCCGTCGGTTAGGGTGCCCCGGGGGCGGGGGCACCACGAGCGACGCGAGGCGGGGAGCGGCTGTGCACGATCATCCGGAGGGCCACGAGGGCGGGGCGCGCCTGGAGGCGGAGGGCGAAGTGGCCACGGCGCGCATCGCGCTGGCCGGGGGCGACCTCGAGCACGCCGCCCGGCACCTGGAGGACGCGCTGGCGCGTGACCCCGCACTCCCCGAGACCCACGAGGCCATCGCCGAGTTCGCCGCGCGCGTCGGGGGCGCGGAGGCGGCGCTGGCGTACTTCGCCCCCGAGGAGCGGGCGTTCATCGGCACCGTGGCCGCGCGCGGCCACCTCTGCGCGGTCGCGGGCCACTGGGACGAGGCCGTCGGCCTGCTCGCCCAGTGCGCCGGGCACGAGCCGCAGCGGCCCTGGCTGGACGTCGCGTGGCTGCGCCGCCCCGACATCGCCGAGCTCGTCGCGCCGGACACCGTGGCCCGGGCGGCCGCGCGCGTCGCGCCGCAACTGCCCGATCCGGTGGAGGAGGAGCGGCGCGGCCCGCTGCTGCCGCTGCTCGACCTGGTCCGCGCGAGCGCCGCGCGCCACCCCGACCACACGATGCTGCTCTGGTGCGGTTCCACGCTCGCCCGCCGCATGGGCGGCTCCGAGGAGGCCGTGAGCTGGGCACGGCGCTCGTACGAGCTCGAACCCTCCCACCCCGCCGCGGTGATGCTCGGTTACGCGCTGCGCAGCGCCGGCCGCCCCGAGGAGGCGCTGGAGGTCTGGCAGCGCGAGGTCGCCCGCGACCCCTGCGACCTCGACCTGTACGTCGACGTCGCCGAGTTGCTGGGGTCGCTCGGCCGTCCCGCCGAGGGCGTGGCATGGGCCGAGCGGGCGCTGGCCGCCGACCCCGCGCACCCCAAGGCGGGACCCGCGGCGCACGCGCTGCGCCACGCGGTGCGGCCGGACCTGCGGCACCTGGTGGCCCTCGCCGACCATCTGCGGGCCGAACCCGGACACGGCTACGCCGCGGACCTGCTCGCCCGGCTGAGCCAGGGGACGCCGTGGCTGAACTGGATACCCGGCGGCAACGAGGCCGTCGTCAGCCTGCTGCACCAGGCGCTCGGGCAGTCCGTGCCCGCGGACGCCGGACTGACGCTCACCGTCTCCGCCCTGGAACCGCCGAGCGCGCTGCTCGCGCTGCGCGCCGCGTACCCGAACGCGGTCACCGACATCCAGTCCGTGCCCGAGCCGGACCTGCGGATCGCCCCGCGCCCCGTCGAGGTCGCGCTCTGGGCCTACGAGGGCACGACCGCGCGGCCCGCCGTCCGTCCGCCGTCCCCGGAGGCGGCCGAAGCGGTGCGCCGCCTGGCCTGGCACGGCTGGCCGCACCTGGTCGCCGCCTACGACGACGCGGTGGCGCTCTCCGGGCTCGATCCCGAGGACCTGCTCGGCGTGCTCGTCCATCCGCCGGCCCCGCGCGAGGACGAGTTGGGCCGCGCGCTCTCCGCCCAGGCCCCCGACCTGTGGATACGGTGCGTGCAGGTGTGGGCGTGCCTGGGCCTGGCGCACCACCGCAGCGACGAGCCCTGGGCCGTCTCGCGGCGCCGTGCGCTCCTCGTGGACGTGCTGGACAACGCCGAGGACTGGGTGTGCGAGGCGGCCGCACTCGCGATCGTGGCGACCGCCTGGACCGACCCCGCCGTGCGCCAGGACGCGGCCGAACTCGTCGGCCGCCGCCTGCTGGACGCCCTGGAGGCGAGGCGGAGCCGCGTCGTCACCCTGACCTGGTCGCTGTGCCACCTCGCCCTCGCCACCCCGGAGCTGACCCCGCAGGTCGCGGCTCTCGCCACCGACGTGCTGCGCACGATCGACGCGGAGGACGACGAGGAGGCCGCCGGCCGGGAGTAGCGGGCGTCGCTACAGGCCGCCGGCGACGCGCAGCACTGCGCCCGTGGTGTACGAGGCGTCCGGCGACATCAGCCACGCCACCGCGCCGGCGACCTCGTCCGGCTCCCCGGGCCGCCGCATGGGCACGCGGTCCGGATTGCGCCAGGGCCGCTCGGGGTCGCCCATCGCGGCGTGGATGTCGGTCACGATCATGCCGGGCTGCACGGAGTTGACGCGCACGCCGTCCGGGGCGAGTTCCTTGGCGAGGCCCACGGTCAGCGCGTCGACCGCCGCCTTGCTTGCGGCGTAGTGCACGTACTCCCCGGGGCCGCCGAGCGTCGCGGCGCCGGAGGAGATGTTGACGATCGCGCCGCCCCGGCCGCCGTACCGGGTGGACATCCCCAGCGCCGCGCGGCGGGCGCACATGATCGCGCCCATCACGTTGACGTCGATCACCCGGCGCATGACCTCGACCGGGGTCTCGGTGAAACGGCCCAGCGGCCCGGTCACGCCCGCGTTGTTGACCAGGCCGGTCACCGCGCCGAGCTGTTCGCCCACGGTGTCGAAGAGCGTGTCCACCTGTCCGGCGTCGCTGGTGTCGACGCGCACCACGACGCAGCGGGCGCCCGCGTCCCGGACCTTGCGGGCGACGTCCTCGGCGGCGCCGGCGTCCTTCTCGTAACCGATGCCGACGGCGTGCCCCTCGCGGGCCAGCCGCAGCGCGACCGCCGCGCCGATGCCGCGGCCGCCTCCGGTGACCACCGTGACCGGACCCATGCCAGCTCCCTCACTCGACGTGATCACGAACGCTACCAGCGCGCGAACGCCCCATGACGGGCCCATGACGGGCGCGAACACCTCGTGAACAGCGCGCGGCCGTGCCCGCCGGACGCGGCCGGGCCCCTGAGCATTGGTCTTGACCAAGTCGGAGGGCAGCTCTATCGTCGCCTAGTAGTGCAAGAACCTTTAATAAAGAGCCGTTCGGAAACAAGGCTGAACAAACCCCGGACGGCGTCAGGCCGATTGCGGAGGACAGGGTGGGGACCACGCAGCTCGAGAACGTGCCGGAGCCCAAGTACTGGCACCTCAAGACCGTCCTCATCGACGCCCTCGACTCCGAGTTCGCGGTCGGTGAGATCCTGCCCAACGAGCGTGAGCTCGCCGCCCGTTTCGGTGTCGCCCGGGCGACCCTGCGCCAGGCCCTGGAGCAGTTGGAGCTGGAGGGCCGCCTGCAGCGCCGCAGAGGTGTCGGCACCACGGTCGCGCCGCCGCGCGTGGGCGTCTCGGTCGGCCCGTCGAGCGGCAGCTGGCCCGGCGCCGCGGGTGACGCGTGGCGGACCGTGGGGTGCGTCGAGGCCGTCGCCCCCGCCGCGGTCGCCGAGGCGCTCGGCACCGACGCCGACGAGGCGGTGCACACCGTCCGCCGGGTCCGCGCGATGGGCGGCCAGTCCGTCGCCACCGAGCTGCTCTACGTCCCCCGGGCCTCCGTCCCCGGCCTCGCCGGCGACCTCACGCCGGCCGGCCACGCCCCCGCCGTCCTGCGGGAGTTGCACGTCCTCGGGCTCGACGGCGACGACCGGGCCGTGGAGCTGGGCTCGGCCCGCGCCGAGGACGCCAAGCAGCTCGACCGGCTGCCCGGCGCCCCCGTGCTGGTCGTCACCACCCGTTACTTCAGCGGGGGACGTGTCGCGGCCGTCGCCGTCGCCACCTACCGCGCCGACACCTGCCGGCTGACCTTCGGCGACAGCGGAGCGATGGAGATCACCCACCACGGCCAGGAGCGGCACGCCGCCGCGTCGTGAACCCGGCTCCGGCCTCCGTCCCGCCCTCCCGTCCGGTCCGCCCGCTCAGTAGAAGCGGCCCGTGTTGGCGTCCTCGGCGCCATCACGGCCGGAGGGTACGGGCAGCGGGTGCCCGGAGCAGCGGACGTCCCGGTCCCCGGTGGCGCCGGAGACCAGGTAGCGGTCGACGCGTGCGGTGACGCACTCGTTCCAGAAGCTGATCAGGCCGTGGGAGCCCCGCCCCTCCTCGGTGATCATCCGGGAGCCCGGCAGCCTGCGGTGCAGTTCGACCGCGCCCTCGTACGGTGTGGCCGCGTCCCGCTCCGACTGGACGATCAGCACCGGCGGCAGCCGCGACCCGGGGCGCGCGCCGACGTCCACCGCCCGCCCGCCCTGGACCGGCCACGAGGCACAGGGCAGGTTCAGCCAGGCGTTCGCCCAGGTCTCGAAGGGACGTTGACGCGCGATCCGTGAGTTGTCGCGGTCCCACACGCTCCAGTCGCGCGGCCACGCCCCGTCCGAGCACTCCACCGCAAGGTAGACCGCTTCGCTGTTCTCCTCGTCCTCGGCCTGCCCGGGGTCCGGGGCGGCCGCGGTGACGAGCGGGTCGTCGTCACCGCGCAGGTAGCGCGAGAGCAGATGGGCGAAGGAGGCCCAGCGCTGGTCGTAGTAGGCGGCCTGCACCGCCGCCGAGTGCAGTTCGCCCGCGCCCACCTTGCCGGCCGGGCGCTTGCCGAGCATCCGCATCGCCCGGTCGAAGCTCGCCTGCACGCGCCCGGGTGTCGCGCCGAGGCCGTACACGCGGTCGTGCCCGGCGGCCCAGGCGCGCCAGTCCGCCCAGCGGTGCTCGAAGGCCACGTCCTGCGCGAGGTTGGCGCCGTACCAGACACCGCGCGGGTCGGGGTTGACGACGCTGTCGACGACCATGCGGCGCACGTGCGAGGGGAAGAGGGTGGCGTACACCGCGCCCAGGTACGTCCCGTAGGAGACGCCGTAGTAGTTGAGGCGCGGCTCGCCCAGGGCGGCGCGGATGACGTCGAGGTCCCGTGCCAGGTCCGCGGTGCGCATGTTCCGCAGGAGCGCGCCGCCCCGCGCGCCGCAGTTCTCGGCCGTGCGCCGGGCCTCCGCGCGCTTGGCGGCCTTCACCGCGGCGGTGGGCAGTCGCGGATCGGGGCCGGGGGAGCGCTGGTGGCCCGCCGGGTCCTGGCAGGACAGCGGCGCGGAGTGGCCGACCCCGCGGGGGTCGAAGCCCACCAGGTCGTACGTCCTGGCCGCGGTCTCCCAGACCTTGCGGGTGACCGCGCCCACGCCGGGCCGGCCCACCGCGGGGAACCACAGCCCCGACGAGCCGGGGCCGCCCGGGTTGAACACCAGGGCACCCTGGCGCACCGAGGCGGGGCCCGCCGCGCGCAAGCGGCTCACCAGCAGGCCGATCGTCGCGCCGCCCGGCTCCGCGTAGTCCACCGGCACCCGGACGGTGCCGCACTGCACGGGCGCCTTGAGCCCGCTGTCCGCCGGGCACGCCCCGAAGACGATCCCGGTGGCCCCGGCCGACCGGGCCGCGACCGTGGCCCCCGCCATCCGCAGCTGCTCGGCGACCAGGGGATCCGGGGAGTGCCCGGCGGCCGGGGCGGTCGCCGCGCCGGCCGCCAGCACCAAGGACACTGCCAGGACCACTGCTCGCCGCACGAGGGACGCCCTTTCGCCGGCCACGCCCGCCGGCGCGGCACGCTCGCCGATGCGACGGATCGTCGGCTGGTCGGACAAACGGGCCAAGCAGGCAGGCCGGTGAGCCGCGGAATTTCGCCCGTATTGCCCTGGCCGCTGGTTCGCGTGCTCGGCGGTGGGGCCGGCCGGTGGGGCCGGCCGGTGGGGCCGGCCGGTGGTGCCGTGGTCGTGTGGTGCCGTCGGTGGTGCGGCCCGGCTCGCGTCGCGCGCTCAGCGGCCGAGCAGCGAGGTCCTGGCCACCGCGAACAACTGCTCCTCGACGTGGTCCAGCGCGAGCCGCAGTGCCCCCGTGGCCACCGCCTCGTGCCCCAGCGCCGACAGCGCCACCTCCGGCGGTCGCAGGCAGTAGCGCGCCAACTCCGTGCGCAGCGGCTCCAGTACGCCGTCCAGTCCGGCCGCCCAGCCGCCGATCACCACCAGTTCCGGGTCTATCGCCTGCACCAGCGCCGCCACGTCGTGCACCAGGCGCTGCAGGAACCGGTCGAAGGCCTCCCGCGCCTGGACGTCGCCCGACCTCGCGAGCGCGAACACCTCGGCCACCGCGGACTCGTCCAGCGGGTGCAGAGGTGTCCCCGTCGTGGACAGCAGCCGTTCCGGCCGGGCCTCCCGGCCCAGCAGGTGCAGCGCCCCGATCTCGCCCGCCGCCCCGCCGAAGCCGCGGTGCAGCCGGCCCCCGATCAGGGACCCGGCTCCGGGGCTCAGCCCCGCCAGCACGAACACCACGTCGTCGGTGCCGACGGCCGCGCCCTTCCAGTGCTCGGCGACGGCGGCGGCGTTCGCGTCGTTCTCCACCAGGACGGGGCAGCGGAACGACCGGCGCAGCCGCTCGCCCAGCGGCAGCCCCGTCCAGCCGGGCAGCGCCGTGCTCAGCCGCACCGCGCCGTCGGTCTCCACGATCCCCGGGCTGCCCACGCCGACCGCCCACAGGGTGCTGCGGGCCACGCCGGCCTTGCGCAGCAGCTCGGCGACGGTGCCGCGGACCCGCTCCAGGCGCTCCTCGGCCGGCAACGTGTCGGCGACGTCGTGCGCCAGCGACCCCAGGACGCGACCGCTGAGGTCCGACAGCAGCGTCCGGATCTCCCGGGCCCCGATCTCCACGCCCAGCAGGTGCCCCGCCTCCGCGTGGAAGCGGAACCTGCGCGCGGGACGGCCCTGCTTGCGCGCGTCACCGGGCTCCTGCGGCGCCTCCACCACCAGGCCCGACTCCGTCAGGCCCTCGATCACGCCCTCGACGGTCGGCCGTGACAGCCCCGTCGTCTGCACCAGTTCGGTCAGGCTCACGGCGGGCTCGCCGCGCAGCGCATGGAGCACCACCGCGGAATTGATCCGCCGGAGCAGGGACGGGTCCCCGCCGGTGAGCCGCCCCAACGTACGTCCTCCCAGCTTGCGCGCGTGTTGGCCGGATCGTACCCGTCCCGGCGGCCCGCGGCGAGTAGCTCCGGCACAGGGTTACTGACTCGATGTCAAGTGTCACAGGCGCGGGGTTTACTGGAGCCATGGACCTGCCCGGCCACGTGGCCCTCGTCGACGCGCTGCGCGCCCGCCCCTTCCCGGCGCGGCGCGAGCGCTGCGGCGCGGTCGACAGCGGCCCCGGCTACCACATAACGGACCTCCGGATCAGTGCGGACTTCTGGGACGCGGACGGGGACCCCGGGTACAGAGGGCAGGTCGAGGACGACATGGAGGCCGAGTGCCAGGCCCTGGTCGAGGTGTTCACCGAGCGCTGGGGGGCGCCCGAGACGGTCGACCTCGCCGCCCACCTCGAACGCTCCTTCCACGGTGAGCCGGTTCCGCCGCCGCTGGACACCCTGTGCGGCTACGCCTGCGAGGCGTGGGCCTGGCGCGTCGGGGACCGCTGGATAGGGGTGTGCGTCGGCCAGGCGGACCCGGAGCTGCCCTTTCAGCTCGTCGCCGCCGTCGGCGACGCAGCGGCCGTACCGTGACCGCGTCGCACTCCTCGACGCGGTGGCCGCACCCCCACTACCCTTTGTCCGTAACGGCCTGATGTGTCGTCATGCGCGACGACTCCCGCCCCGGGGCCGGCACACACGGCGCGGACGGCTGACCCAGTGATTCCGGCGCCATGGCGCCGTGCCGTACCCGGGGGGCCGTCATGCCGAACCCGCACTTCCTCCACCGCGCCGCGCGAAGACTCCTCGCCGCCGCCTCCGCCCTGCTCCTGGGCGGCGCCACCGCCCTCGTCCTCGCCCCCGCAGCCTCCGCCGAACCCGCCACCCCGGCCGGCTACCCCGCCGGGGCGGGCGCCACCCGCTACTCCGGGCTCGCCTTCGACACGTGCACCGCGCCGCCGCTCACCACGATCCAGGCGTGGAACGCCTCCCCGTACCGCGCGCTCGGCGTGTACGTGTCGGGCGTCAACCGCACCTGCGCCCAGCCGCAGCTCACCGCCTCCTGGGTGACCTCCGTCGCCCGGCTCAAGTGGCGCCTGCTGCCCATACACAAGGGCCTGCAGCCGCCCTGCGGCGCCCGGCCCGGCGACGCCAAGATCAGCACCACCCCCGGCTCCGCGCGGACCCAGGGCACCAGGGCGGCCGGCGAGGCCGTCGCCGCGGCCAAGGCCCTCGGCATGCAACCCGGCAGCGCCCTCTACAACGACATCGAGAACTACGCCCAGGACGACGCCGCCTGCCGCACCGGCGTCCTCACCTATCTGTCGGCCTGGACGAAGGAACTGCACCGGCTGGGCTACGTCTCCGGCGTCTACATGAACCTCAACCTCGGCGCCAAGCAGCTCGCCGACGTCTACACCTCCGCCTCCTACGCCCGCCCCGACGCCCTGTGGATCGCCCGCTACGACGGCGCCGACACCCTCAAGGGCTGGACCGGCGTCGCCGACGCCAAGTGGCCCGTCCACCAGCGCGCGAAGCAGTACCGCGGCGGCCACGACGAGACCTACGGCGGCGTCACCGTGAACATCGACAACGACCGGCTCGACGCGCCCGTCGCCACCGTCGCCCTCGGCTACACGGTGACGAGCTCCACCGCCCTCAAGGCCCGCAGCGGCCCCTCGACGACCCATCCCGTCGTCACCACCCATGCGCCCGGCTCCGCCCTGCGCGTCGTCTGCCAGGCCCCGGGCCTGAAGGTGGGCACCACCTCCGTGTGGGACAAGCTCACCGACGGCACCTACGTCAGCGACCACTACGTCAGCACCCCCTCGGCCACGGGCTACAGCGCCCCCCTGCCCCGCTGCGTCCTGCCCTACCAGGTCACCGCGCCCGGCGGCCTCACCGAACGCAGCGGTCCCGGCACCTCCTACGCCGCCAAGGGCACCTCCCCCAACGGCGCGCTGGCCTGGGTCGTCTGCCAGAAGTCCGGCTCCAAGGTCGGCGCCACCAAGATCTGGAACCGCATCGACAACGGCCGCTACGTCTCCGACCACTACGTCGCCACGCCCGGCACGACGGGCTACAGCAAGCCGATCCCGCGCTGTTGAGCGGGGAAAGCCCGTTCGGCGTACGGGCTTCTCAAGCTCCCCCGTTCGGTCACCGATGCATCCCGCAGGAAGCGTTACTGCGAGGAGAGGTTGGATCTGTGACGTCAGCATCGGCGCCGCGCTCGGCTGCGGGCCTGGACGCGGTGGGGACCGCCGTCGGCGACCTGCGGGCCGGGCGGCCCGTCATCGTGGTCGACGACGAGGACCGCGAGAACGAGGGCGACCTGGTCATGGCGGCCGAGTTCGCCACCGCGGAGACCATGGGGTTCTTCGTCCGCTGGACCAGCGGCCTGATCTGCGCGCCCTTGGCGCCGGAGATCGCCGACCGCCTGGAACTGCCGCTGATGGTCCCGCCCGGCCCCGACCTCGACACGGCGGCGTACACCGTCTCCGTGGACGCGGTCGGCGTCGGCTCCGGGATCTCCGCCGCGGACCGGGCGCGGACGGTACGGACGCTGGCCGGCCGGGCGACCCGGCCCGACGAGCTGCACCGCCCCGGGCACGTCTTCCCGCTGCGCGCCCGCCCCGGGGGGATCGCCGAGCGGCGCGGGCACACCGAGGCCACCGTCGACCTGCTGCGCCTGGCCGGGTTGCCGCCGGTCGGAGTGATCAGCGAGGTCTGCGAGGACGACGGTTCGGTCGCCCGCTTCGACCGGCTGCGGGCCTTCGCCGACCGGCACGGCCTGGCGCTCATCTCGATCGAGCAGTTGTCGGACGGGCCGCGCCACGCGGACCCCGCGACGGTGTGACCGGATGAGCCGTGCGACGATCTTCGACCTGGACGACACGCTGGTCGACAGCGCGGACGCATGGGTCCGTGTCTGCGCCGCCTTCGCCGCCCGCCACGGTCACCGCTGGCGGGCGCAGGACACCGCCGCGCTGCACGGCAACGGCGGCTGGGCGGCGTACGTCGCCGGACTGTGCGGTGGCACGGCGAGCCCCGCCGAGGTGGTCCGGGCCTGCACCGCCGCGGCGACCGGCGAGGTGGCCGCGGGCCGGGTCCGGGCGCTGCCCGGCGCCGTGGACCTGGTCCTCGAAGCCGGACGGCACGGCCCCGTGGGCCTGGCCACCGCCAGCCCGCGCCGCTTCGTCCTGGCGGTCCTCGACGGGCTGGGCCTGACGGGACGGCTCAGCGCCGTCGTGTGCGGGGAGGACGTGGCGCGGGGCAAACCCGCGCCCGACCCCTACCTGCGTGCGGCCGCCGAGATCGGGGTGCCGCCGTCCGGCTGCCTGGCCGTCGAGGACTCCCCGAACGGCATCCGCTCGGCGGCCGCGGCCGGCATGCGCGTCCTCGCCGTCCCCCGCGGCGGCATGCCGCTGCCGCCCGACGTCGCCCACCTGCCCGCCGCCCAGGCCCTGTCTCTTAAAAAAATTATAACATCAAAAAAAAAGAGCTT